>JAJZRT010000146.1 GCA_021802595.1 Pseudomonadota bacterium | reverse complement strand
CCCTGATGCCGAGCTGGAATTCGACCCCGACGAGGTCTACGACGGGCCCAGCAAAAGCCAACAAAAACGCGAAGTCGAAGCCCTGCAAGCGCTGGGCGAAATCCTGGTCAAGCTCCCCGACGCCCAGTTCAAGCGCATCGAACTGCCGGAAGAGCTGCGTGCAGCGGTGGCCGACTGCCGCAAGATCACCCAGAACGGCGCGCTGCGCCGGCAGAAGCAATACATCGGCAAGCTGATGCGCTCGGTCGACCCGGCGCCGATCCAGGCGCAGATCGACGCCTTCAACGGCGTGTCCGCGGCGGAAAACGCCAGGCTGCACCAGGCCGAGAAATGGCGCGAGAAACTCATCGCAGACAACGAGGCGCTGACGCTGTTCCTCAACGCCTACCCCGAGACCGACGCCACGCATCTACGGCAGCTGATCCGCAATGCGCGCGACGAAGCCGCGCGCAGCAAGCCGCCGAAAGCCTTTCGGGAAATCTTCCGGGTGATCCGCGAGGCCATGCAAAAACCGGATTGATCCGCGAATGCCATGAAGAGCCTCAAGAACGACTTCGTGCTTCTTCGCAAGTTTCCCGGGCAGGAGCGCGGGCGTCCCGATCCCGATTCAAGCGGGCCGGCGCCAGGCCGTTAAGGGTAGGTCTTCCTGTCCGTTTGCGCTGTCATGTCATTTCGCCGATTACGTATTCTCATCCTGCTGGGCGCGCTGGCCGCCGCGGTCGGTCTGACCTGGCTGGAGCAGACCATGGTGCGCAGCTGGGGCGCGCCGCTGGATGTCGCTGTGATTCCGATCAACGGCGACGGCTCGGAGCAGGCGACGGAGACGATCCGCGCACTGCGGGTAAGCGACTTCGACGACATCGGCGCCTTCCTGGAACGCGAGACAGCGCGCTACGGCGCGAAACAGTCGCCGGCTGTGCAGATCACCCTGCTGCCGGAACTGCACGAACCGCCGCCGGTACCGCCGCGCGACGGCAGCGCGCTGAAGACCGTGTGGTGGAGCCTGAAGCTGCGGTGGTGGGTGTACCGGCAGTCGGGTACCTGGCTGCCGCAACTGGGGCGGATCAAACTGTTCGTGCTGTACCACGCGCCGCAGGACGGTGTCGCACTGGCCCATTCCCTGGGTCTGCAGAAAGGCCTGATCGGCGTGGTGCATGCCTTTGCCGACGCCCGCCAGACGCGTCAGAACAATATTGTCATCGCGCACGAGCTGCTGCACACGCTGGGGGCGACGGACAAATACGACGCCGGGGGCAAGCCGGTCTATCCGCAAGGCTACGCCGAACCCGAGCTGCCGCAGCAGATGCCGCGCCACGAGGCGGAAATCATGGCAGGGCGGCTGGTGAATGCCGCCGGACAGCCGGTGATGCCGCCCAGCCTTGAACAGTGCGTGATTGGTGCGCTGACCGCGCACGAGATCAACCTCGACGCAGCCTTCACCCGGCGGTTTGCTTCGGCCCTCTAGGCCATCGCGCAGCGGCGCCGCCGCAAGCGCACCATTCCGCCGGTGAGCGCAAGTCCCGCAGCCATTTGCGCCCAAGTGGACGCTTCCGGCACGGCGGCAATGGCTGTGAAGCGCAATCCCCAAATACTGGACTGGCTGCCGTACTCGATTTCGTAGCCGCCGACATGCAGGTTCTGGCCGGACTGGACGAGCAGTTTGTCGGGGTCGAAGCTGACGGTATAGGTGTCAGGGTTCAGTTCTCGGGTCCAGGTCCAGGAACCAGGATTGGATATCTGGCCCGTCACTCCGTCTCCAAGACAGTAGCTTGTGGCATCCACACCGTTGCACTGGTAGATGCCGTTGAGCTTGACATGCAAGCCTGCCGCGCCGCCCTGGGTTGCCCAGTCCGCATCGCCCGTGGTGGTGGATTCGCCGAAAGAAACGCCATCGCCGGCAGGTGACAGTTCGTATCGGGAAGTGAATTCATTCCAGGTGAGTATCTGGATGATCATGCCCTGCCAGGCCACGCCGGAAATGTTGTCGATGTTGACGTGGGGGAGCAGATAGTCGCCCTCGGGTGGAATCGAGAGATATTCAGCCACCATGGAGGGGCCGATGCTGAGATTCAGCGGCAGCATGCCGGCGCCGGAGTGAGCCATGACGCCACCACTGGCAGCCATGAGGACGGCTGAGCACACGCTGCCGAGCAGATGTTTGTGATCAAGGTTCATGAGGGTATTCCCGTCTCGATGATTGGATAGCCGATTGGTCCGGTTATCCGCCAGCCGGCAGGCTGGCGGAACGACGCACGGATCAATACATGTCGGTGTCATCCTTCATGCGGACGATCACGGCATGCGGGTCGGAGATGTTCGTCGTCCCCGGGAAATTCAGCCAGGTGGTCGGGATCACCGAAGTCAGCACGCCCTTCTTGCCGTCGGCCGACAGCGTCACGATCCCCAGCCCCGGGCAGCTGCCTGCCGCTGCATGGCTGACGGAAAGCGGCTTGGGTCCGCGCGTGCTGACGAAGATGCGGCTGCCGTCCGGGGAAAGGTCCAGCAGATCCGGGGAAGGATCGTTCGAGACCGACACCGCGTTCGGATGGCCGTCGGGCACCTGCGTCGTGGGATTGGCGGAATCGTAATTTGCGCCAGCCGTGGTGCCGCATACCGATGCGGGTGCACCGCCCACCGAACCGTCCACCGTGGTCAGGTCGTAGGTGTTGCGCGCGCCGGTGGCGAGCTGGAACACTTCCACATTGTTTTTCACCCGGTCAAACTGGTGAATGTAGGAACGGGTCGAGTTCCAGATGAAGCCATGCGCGTCGCGGTTGTTGCCCTGGATGGCATTGGTCGGCGCAACGGTGGTGCCATGCGCCGGGTCCTGGAAAATCACCTTGGGTTTGGGAACGTTGGGCGGGTAGTACGCAGGCGCGGCGGGCCAGTTGGTCGGCAGCTTGTACATGGCGAAGGATGCCACGTTGGCCGCATACACGCCGGCATTGATCCAGGTCGAACCGGCAACCTCGGCTGCGCCGCAGCCGGCCGGGCTGATGTTGGACTTGTCCCATTCGGCCACGATACGCATCGGCGTGGCGGTGAAGTCCACCGCGAACAGACCGCCTCCGGCCAGCGTCACGAACGTGGTCCGGCCGTCGGCAGCCATGCCGCCGCAGATCACCGCATTGTTGGGGCGGGTTGT
Source organism: Pseudomonadota bacterium (assembly GCA_021802595.1). The sequence goes on along the minus strand of JAJZRT010000146.1, from coordinate 4,869 downwards.
GGCATTCTGCTTGTGCTGGCCGGCAGGGGTGAGTGCGGTCTGCGATGTGTCGTAGCTGCCGCTTACGGTGCCGAGCGGCAGGCTGGCATCCGCCACGGCATTCTGGCCGGCGGCAAGGCGGCTGGTCAGGTCGCCTGCCACGTCGAGCGTGGCAGCCTTGTCGAGCACCGCAGAGGTGATGTTGCCTGCGCTATCCCATGTTACGTCGATCCGTTCCAGCAGTTTTCCGTTCTGGTTCGCAACGATGAGGTGCTTGCCGTCTGGGCTCCACAGGGTCAGGTGATTCTGGCGCCCGCTGGCGGTCGAGCCGGCAATGGTATTGCCGGCGCCGTCCTTGTTGCCATTGATCGTTCCGGTGCTGCGCCATAGCGCCACGGCCTGCCGGGTGCGCGCATCCACCAACCCGATATGCCCGGACGCCACGAAGGACAGGACCATGTAGTTATGGTTGGGCGACGGAATCATGCCGTGCAGTTGCTTGGTCCTGGTTCCCGTACTTGCCAGCGCATTGGGAAACAGCGCGGCCACATCCAGCGCAACATGGGGGGCTGCCGTGGGGTTGGTGTCGAGGTCGGAACCCTTCCAGATGCGCAGGAATGCGCCATCGGTGCCGTTCGGGTTGACTGCGTCGATACCCTGGCTGTTGGTTTGGTCGGACATCCAGACTTCGTAACCGACTGCGGAGGACGCGGTTGCAGTCAGCATCATGGCGGCTGCGGCGACCAGTTTCAGATTCATTGTGCTCATTGCTCAAATCTCCTCTTGATTCATGTGCGAGGACGCCTGTCCTCGCAAACCGCGATTCTTGTCGCGGGTGGGTATCGGGATTGAAGGAATACGGTCAGGCGCGGCGTGACCGGTGGCGGGCGGACCAGCCCACCAGGCCCAGGCCGGCGAGCATCATGGCGTAGGTGTCCGCTTCGGGTACGGCGGTGATTTGCAGGCCGTAGTGGCCGGAGCCGAACGCGCTATTGGACCAGTGGTCGAGGGTGGTGGCGCCATACCAGTAGCCGTTGGCGTCGCCAAGGTTGTTGCCGAAAGCGTCCATCGGCGTGTTCTGGTACGCGGAGACCGTCAGGTAATAGGTGCCTGAAGTGTCGACGTTGTAGCTGAACAGGTCGTTCACGCCGGGATTCAGGTTGCCGTTGTTGGACGCAACGGATTGTCCGGCGGAGTTGAACAGCACCAGGTTGATGTCGAACACGCCGCTGTATGTGGAATACATCACCAGGCTGTTGACAGAGAAGGTCGTGCCCGAGGCCAGGCCGAAACTCCAGATGTCGACGTCCTGGACGGGCGAGATGTCACCGTGTATTTCATGCGTACCCTGGGGGCCCGCATTGGCCGTGGCAAAAGTATTGTTGTTCTCGGTTTCAGCTACGCCGTGAGCGTGGGCGTTGATCCCGACAACCGACAAACCTGCTGCCAGCAATAGTGTGTTCAGGCGCTTCATCGAATGATTCATGTGTAGTGCTCCTCCTTGTGGTTGAAAGCATTCTGTTGCGGTTGGGCCATTCTTCTTGTGGGGTTTCGACCGGAATTTCTGGCCCTGTGCCTCAGCCCATCGGTCCGGTATCCGGCAGGGCTGTAGCAGCTACAGCAACAGACGTGCCATTTGCCATTGCGTCGGGCAGGAAGCGGGTTTTGGGCATCGATGTTGACTTTTTCGGGAGAACCCTGACACTGTGTCTTCCCCATCGCCGTCCGACCTGACATGTTGTCAAGCGGGTGCGACAAAATGACGCAAGGCTGTTGCTGACGATTTGTCAGGCACGGTAGACCAGGCCAAACCAACTACAAACGGGGCTGGAGGAGGGTAAGGTGGACAGAAGAATCGTCATTCCGCTGTATTCGCTGCTGGAGACGCGGGACAATCCCACGGTGCTGGTGGACCGCGACTACAAAATTGTCGCGGCCAACAAGGCCTATTGCGATTCGTACGGTGTTCCGCAGGATCAGATTGTCGGCAAGTCATGCCACGAGGTATCGCACCGTTCCCGGGTGCCCTGTCACCAGAACGGTGAGCAATGCCCGCATCAGGAGGTTTTCGCCACCGCCGGCCCGTGCGAGGTGCTGCATACCCATTACGATTTCCAGAATCGTCCCGATCACGTCCGTATCCGCGCGCATCCGCTGCACGACGCTGGCGGCCAGATGTATTTGATGGAATCGATTCATCGGCTGGCGCCGCGGCTCGATATCAACTGCGAGGAAATGCGCATGGCGGGCAAGAGCCCCGCCTTCCTGCGTTTCTTCGAGGAACTGTCGATGGCCGCCAAAACCCGTGCCGCCATCTGGTTGTACGGAGAAAGCGGCGTGGGGAAGGAGCTTGGCGCCCGTTTCCTGCATGAACACTCGGCGCGCGCGAGCAAACCCTATGTGGAACTCAATTGCGCGGCCATTCCGGAAAGCCTGTGCGAAAGCGAGTTGTTCGGATACGAGAAGGGCGCGTTTACCGGTGGTCAGCGCGCCAAGCGCGGTCTGTTCGAACTGGCTGACAAAGGCACCCTGTTCATGGACGAGATCGGCGATCTGCCGCTGTCCATGCAAGGCAAGTTGCTGCGTGTGCTGGATAGCGGCGAATACCGTCGCCTGGGATCGGAAACCACCCATAAATGCGATGTGCGCGTGGTGGCCGCCACTAATCGCGACCTTGCGCAAATGGTGCGGGAGGGAACTTTCCGTCAGGATCTGTTCTATCGCATCGCCGGTTTCAAGGTCGTGATTCCTTCACTGCGTGAACGCCGGGGTGACATCCCGGCCATTGCACAACTGGTGCTCAGCCATATCACCAAGGAAACTGGCGTCGTGTACCGGCTTACCCAGGGTGCGCTGGAAAAACTGGTGGCACACGACTATCCGGGCAATATTCGTGAACTGCGCAGTGTCTTGATCAAGGCATCCACACGATGCAAGCATGGCGTGATTCACCCGTGTGAAATCAGCTTCGAGCATTTGCCCGGTTGCAATTGCACCCAGGGCGAGCTGGCTGCCGTGCAGGCGAATTCTCAGCAGGAGGTGCCCTCGATCACCCGATATGGTCGGCGCAGCACCGACCGGCCCGGTGCGCCTGCGCAGACGGTCACCGCGAAGCAGTCCCGCCGCAACACGGACAGGCTGCCCAGGGCTGTCCGGGAGACGGAAGGGGGGTTGGATCACAACCTGGCACGGATCGAAGAAGCGAGTATCCAGGAGCTCCTGGAACAGTTCGGTAATCGCCGGATCGTGGCTGACAAGCTGGGTATTTCCGAGCGCACCCTGTATCGCAAACTTAAAAAATACGGGCTGGCACACTGAGCGGATTGAAGGGTTCCGCTCCCTGGAACGCGAAGGGCCGCCTCATTGCGTTTTATTCGTGCAAGCAGGGGAACGTCGCTGGTTCAGGCGCCCGAGGCCGTAATGAATGAACGCCAGTGCGGCGAATGCCGGCCCCAGCAGGTTCAGCAGGGGGACGAACTGCACCAGCCCGGTCAACAGCCCCAGTCCCCACCAGCCGCCGCGTTCGCTCCTGAACAGCGTCGCCATTTCGGCCGCGCTGGCGTGTTCGGCAATCGCGTCGTAGCGGAACAGGCGCTGGTTCAAATAAGCGACGGCCACGAAGGACACGATCACGCCGGCGCCGATCAGCCACAGCGGCAGCGTGACCACCCACAACGCCAGGAACAGCACGATGGCGATCGCCGCATTCCACAGATTGCCGGCGAGGCCACCGCCGCGCTCGCGCCTGAGCTGCGGGTAATCGCGCGCGGCCACCAGGCGAATCAGTGCCGGCATGGCGAACAGCGCGGTGAAGACGAGCGCAGTCAGCACCACCAGCAGCGGATACAGCATGATCTGCAGCAAGGCCTGGATGCCGTGGGCGATCCACACCGGCTCGATATCGGTCAGCCAGTCCCGGATGCCGAGGGCGTCGAGCCCGTGTTCAATCCAGCTTGAGAAGGTGTCCCAGAACGTCACGCCCAGCGCCAGCCACAGCAGCCCTGCCGCGAGCAGCGGCCAGATCGCGACCCACAGCACCTGCAGGCTGAAGAGGTCGCGCAGGGCGCGCGCCATGGCATCGAGGACCGCATTCATGCTGCGGGACGCTGCGCGGATTTGGGGCGGAACACCGCGATCGTATCCGGACGTGCTTCGAGGTAGGGGCCACCGATGAGGTCGATGCAGTAGGGCACGGCGGCGAAGATGCCGTCGAGTGTTTCCTTGATCGCCTTGGGCTGTCCCGGCAGGTTGAGGATCAGGCTGGCGCCGCGCGTCACCCCGACCTGGCGCGACAGGATCGCGGTCGGCACATACTTCAGCGACACCGCACGCATCGCCTCGCCGAAGCCGGGCAGCAGCTTGTGCGCCACCGCCAGTGTCGCCTCCGGCGTGACGTCGCGCGGCGCCGGGCCGGTGCCGCCGGTGGTGAGGATGAGCGCGCACTGTTCGACGTCGGCCAGTTCGATGAGCGTGGCTTCGATCAACGCCTGCTCGTCGGGGATCAGGCGGCTGACGAATTCGGCAGGATTGGCCAGCACCTCGCCGAACCAGGTCTCCAGCGCGGGCAGGCCCTTGTCCTCGTAGACGCCGCTGCTGGCGCGGTCGCTGATCGAAACGAGGCCGATGCGGACGGGTTCGTGAGTCATGTGGTCAGAAAAGAGGGTTGCACGAGTAGCCGAATTTATCAGAATGCAGAAAACACAGACAAAGGAGCGCGAAGTGAACCTGATCAGGATGATGCTGGCGGCAGGCTGTTTTTTATGGACCACCGCGGTGCTGGCCGACCCGCCGCCCGGCTATCCGTTCGTCGGCTTCGACGCCGGCCTCAAGGCGGCGCGCGCGAGCGGCAAGCCGGTCTTTCTCTATTTCGGGCGCTATGGCTGCGCATGG
>JAJZRT010000145.1 GCA_021802595.1 Pseudomonadota bacterium | reverse complement strand
CAATACGCGATTGGAAATGCTTTTGGAACCCGGCAGGCGCACCGTGCCGCGCGCTGCACTGCTTGCGGGCAAATCAAGAAATTCCATCAAGAGTCCCGGGGTTTCATCCAATGTTCGCGTGCCGCCCGGCCGCGCGAAAAAATCTTCAACAGGGCGTCGGCATCCTTTGCATCGACCGCCTGGCGCAGTGCCTGCAGCGAAGCAAGATAGGCGTCCAGTTCGGCCAGCACCGCCTCGCGGTTCGCCAGTGCGATGTCGCGCCACATCTCCGGGCTGCTGCCGGCGATGCGGGTGAAATCGCGGAAGCCGCTGGCAGCAAAGCGGAAGTAGGTGTCGCTGTCGGCGCGCTGCGCGAGATCGTCCACCAGCGCATACGCCGCCAGATGCGGCAGATGGCTCACGGCAGCGAAGATGTGGTCGTGCTGCGCGGCATCCAGCATTTCGACCTGTGCGCCCGCCGCCTCCCATAGCGCACGGACCGTGGCGACCGCGTCGGTACGCGTCGTGTCCTGCGGCGTCAGCACCACGCGCTTGCCCCGATAGAGATCGGCACGCGCGGCGCCGGGACCGCTCTGCTCGGACCCCGCGATGGGGTGGCCGGGCACAAAATCGGTAAAGCGGGCGCCCAGCGTGGTGCGCGCCGCTTCGACCACGTTCGCCTTGGTGCTGCCGGCGTCGGTAACGATGGCGCCGGCTTTCAGATGCGGCGCCAGGTTTTGCAGAACGGCTTCGGTCTCGCCCACCGGAAGCGCCAGCAGGATGCAGTCGGCCTGGCCGGCTTCCGCCCAGTCGGCCACGTGGTCGATCAGGCCGAGTTCGCGTGCGACGGTAAGCCGCGCAGCGTTCCGCCCCACGCCCAGCACCTCGCGCACCGCGCCGGCTTGCTTCAGCGCCAGCGCGAACGAGCCGCCGATGAGTCCGGTACCGACGATGGCAAGTTTCTCGACGATCACAGGCAGCCCTTCAATGCGTCGAGAAAGCGGGCATTCTGCCCGGCCAGTCCGACCGACACGCGCAGGAATTCGGGCAGGCCGTAATTGGCGACGGGGCGTACGATCACGCCGCGCTTCAGCAATTCCGAATTGATGCGCGCGGCATCACCGACTTTTGCCAGCAGGAAATTGCCCTTCGACGGCACGGTGGCGACATCCATCTCCCGCAATCCCGCCACCAGTTGCGCCATGCCGGCGGCGTTCAGGGCGTAGCTGCGCAGCAGGAACTCGATGTCGTCGACCGCAGCCTCGGCGGCGGCCAGCGCGGGTGCATTGACGTTGAAGGGGTGCCGCACCCGGTTCAGCAGGTCGATCACGTCGGGATGCCCGACGCCATATCCGACGCGCAGCCCGGCAAGGCCATAGGCCTTGGAGAAGGTGCGGCTGATCAGCAGGTTGGGGAAACGCCCGACCCACGCGAGCGTGTCGCAACGGTCGTCTGTCGGCAGATACTCGCCGTAGGCCTCGTCGAGCACCACCAGCACCCGCGGCGGCACGGTGGCGAGGAAGGCCTCGATCTCCGCCCACGGCAGGAAGGTGCCGGTCGGGTTGTTGGGGTTGGCGATCCACAGCACGCGGGTGTCGTCGCGGATCGCCGCGCGCATCGCCGCGAGGTCGTGGCCGTAGTCCTTCGCCGGCACCGCGATGCCCTGCGCGCCCACGGTCTGGGTGGCGATCGGGTATACCGCGAAGGCGTGCTGGGCGTAGATCGCGGATGAGCCGGGTGCCAGGAAGGCGCGCGCCGCCATGTCGAGCACATCGTTGGAGCCGTTGCCCAGCACGATCTGCGCGGGCGGCACGTCCAGTTTCGCCGACAGCTTCGCCTTCAGCGCGAAACCGGCGCCGTCGGGATACAAGGCCATGTCATGCAGCGCGTCCTGCGCCGCCGCCAGCGCCAGCGGGCTGGGGCCGAGCGGGTTCTCGTTCGACGCCAGCTTGACGATGTCGGCTTCGTTCAGCCCCAGTTCGCGGGCGAGCTCGGAGATCGGCTTGCCGGGCTGGTACGGGGCAATCGCGCGCACGTAGGGCAGCGCTAACTCACAACAATTCATCACGATGCGGCGGGATAGGAACCCAGAATCTTGAGGAAGGCGGCACGTTCCCCGATCTCGGCGAGCGCAGCGGCCAGATTTGCATCCAGCCGGTGGCCCTGGCAAACGACGAAGAACAGGTATTCCCAGGTGCCCGAGCGCGCCGGACGCGATTCGAGCCGGCTCATGGAAATGCCGGCATCGGCGAGCGGCTGCAAGAGCCTGACCACCGCACCCGGTTCGTTCTTCGTGCTCATCACCAGCGAGGTCTTGTCGTGCCCGGACGGCGCGGCATCGCTCTGCCCCAGCACCAGAAAACGGGTGGTGTTGCTGGCCTCGTCCTCGACGCGCGATTCCACCACGGCGAGGCCATACAAGTCGGCAGCGGTCTCGCTGCCCAGCGTAGCGGCATCCGGCTCGGCCGCCGCACGGCGCGCGCCCTCGCTGTTGCTGACGACGCTGACGCGCTCGGCATCGGGCAGATGGCTGGCGAGCCACCGCTGGCACTGGGCGAGCGATTGCGCATGGCCGTACACCCGCTGGATGCCGGCGAGGCCGCCATGTTTCCTCATGAGCGTCTGATGGATCGGCAGCATCACCTCGCCGCAGATTTTCAGCGGGCTGGAAACGACCAGGTCCAGCGTGCGGCCGATCGCACCCTCGGTGGAATTTTCCACCGGCACCACGGCAAAGTCGGCACGTCCTGTTTCCACCGCCTGGAAACAGGCGTCGATATCGGCCTCGGCGAGCGCCTCGGCCTCGTGGCCGAAATGCTTCTGCACCGCCTGCTGGCTGAAGGTACCGGCGGGGCCGAGATAGGCAATGCGTGTCGTCTCTTCCACGGCACGGCATGCCGACATGATTTCGCGGATCAGGCGTTCGATGGTGTCCCCCGACAGCGGTCCGGGGTTGGCCTCGCGCAGGCGCCGCACGATCTGCGCCTCACGTTCGGGCCGGTAGATTCGTTCACCCTGCTTGGCGCGCCCGACCTGCTGGGCAATGCCGGCACGCTCCGATACCAGCTTGAGGATGGCATCGTCGATCCCGTCGATACGCGCACGCAGCACGGCGAGTTCGGTCTGCGCGCCCGGTGCGCTGTGCGCGTCACCCGTCATGATGGCAGGTAGCGCACCGCCAGAACCCCGGCAATCGCGGCAAGCTGCTGCATCACTGCAGCGGTGACGGCGCTGTCGACGTCGACCAGCGTATACGCCATATCGCCCTTCGACTTGTTGACCATGTTGTGGATGTTGAGGCCGGCAGCGGCGAGCACCGACGATATCTGCCCGACCATGTTGGGCACGTTGGCATTGGCGATCGCGATGCGGTACGCGGATTCGCGGGCCATGCTGACATTGGGGAAATTGACCGCATTGAGGATGTTGCCGTTTTCCAGGTAATCGGCGAGCTGTTCGGCCACCATCACGGCGCAGTTTTCCTCCGCTTCCTCGGTCGAGGCGCCCAGATGCGGCAGCGCCACCGCCCTGGCGTGTCCCTTCAGCGCGTTGGCCGGAAAGTCGCAGATATAGGCATGCAGCTTGCCGGCGTCGAGCGCCTCGATCACCGCGGCATTGTCGACCACCCCTTCGCGCGCGAAGTTGAGCAGCACCGCGCCAGGACGCATCACCGCGATACGCTGGGCGTTGACCAGGTTGTGGGTGGCATCCAGCAGCGGCACGTGCAGGGTGACGAAGTCGGCCATGCGCAGCACGTCCTCGACGCTCTCGGCACGCTTGACCTGCGACGGCAGTCGCCACGCGGCGTCGACCGTGATCGCGGGATCGAAGCCGACCACGTTCATGCCGAGCTTGATCGCGGCTTCGGCGATATAGGAGCCGATGGCGCCCAGCCCGATCACCCCGAGCGTGCGGCCCGGCAGTTCCATCCCGGCGAACTGCTTCTTGCCGGCTTCGGTGGCCTTGTGCATTTCTTCATCGGAGCCAGACAGACCCTCGACGAACTTCAGCGCCGGCACCAGGTTGCGCGCGCCCAGCAGCATGCCGGCGATCACCAGTTCCTTCACCGCGTTGGCGTTGGCGCCGGGCGCGTTGAACACCGGAATCCCCCGTTCGGAGAGCTTTTTCACCGGGATGTTGTTGGTCCCGGCGCCGGCTCGGGCGATCGCACGCACCGAGGCAGGAATGTCCATCTCGTGCATGTTGGCCGAGCGGACCAGGATGCCGTCTGGGTCGGCCACGTCGCCGCCCACGGTGTAATGCTCCGGCAGCCGCGCCAGACCGCGAGCGGAAATGGCGTTCAGCGTGAGGATCCTGCGCGGCTCAGCCATGGCTTTTCTCGAAGTCGCGCATGGCATCGACCAGCGCACGCACGCCCTCGATCGGCATCGCGTTGTAGATCGATGCGCGCATGCCGCCGACCGAGCGGTGGCCCTTCAGCTGCAGCAGGCCCCGCTCCCTGGCAAGCTTGAGGAAGGCCTCGTCGAGCGCCGCATCTTTCAGCGTGAACGGCACGTTCATCAGCGAGCGGTTGTCCCGCGCCACCGGCGAAGCGTAGAAATCGGTCGAGTCGAGATAGTCGTACAGCAGGCCGGCCTTCTCGCGGTTGGTCCTCTCCATCGCGGTGAGGCCGCCGCGCGTCTTCAGCCATTTGAACACCAGCCCCGCCGTATACATGGCGAAAGTGGCCGGCGTGTTGTACATCGAGTCGTTGTCGGCATGGATCTTGTAGTCGAACATGGTCGGCGTGCCGGGAACGGTCTCGCCGATCAGGTCGTCGCGCACGATGACGATGGTCAGCCCGGCCGGGCCGATGTTCTTCTGCGCGCCGGCATAGATCAGGCCGAACTTCGACACGTCGATCGGACGCGACAGGATGGTCGACGACATGTCGGCGACCAGCGGCACGCTCCCGGTGTCCGGCGTCCAGAATATTTCCACGCCGCCGATGGTCTCGTTCGGCGTGTAGTGCACGTAGGCGGCATTGGGATCGAGCTTCCACGCATCCTGCGTCGGCGCGTAGCTGAAGTTCTTGTCCTCGCTGGAGGCCACGACGTTGACCGTGCCGTATTTCTTCGCCTCCTTGATCGCCTTCTTCGACCACTCGCCGGTGTTGAGGTAATCGGCAGCGGTTTTGCCGCGCAAGAGGTTCATCGGAACCATCGCGAACTGGCTCGACGCGCCGCCCTGCAGGAACAGCACCTTGTAGTTGGCGGGGATGCCCATCACCTCGCGCAGATCGGCTTCCGCCTCGGCGGCGATGCCCATGAATTCCTTGCCGCGGTGGCTCATTTCCATCACCGACATGCCGGAGCCGTGCCAGTCGACCATCTCGGCCTGCACCTGCAGCAGCACATCCCTGGGCAGCACGGCGGGGCCGGCGCTGAAGTTGTAGATCGTCATATCGTGAACCTCCCTCATTCCTCTTCGTTGTCGGTTTCAGCCACTTTTTCGAGGCTGATCAGCTTCTCGCCCCTGTCGAGATTGATCAGCGTCACGCCCTGGGTGGCGCGGCTCATGGCGCGGATTTCCTTCACGCGGGTACGGATCAGCACGCCGCCGGTGGTGATGAGCATGATCTCGTCCTCGTCCTTCACCAGCGTGGCCGCGACGACCTTGCCGTTCCGCTCGCTGGTCTGGATCGCGATCATGCCCTGGGTTGCACGCGCATGCCGCGTGTACTCGGCGATCGGCGTGCGCTTGCCATAGCCGTTCTCGGTCGCGGTCAGCACGAAATCGTTCTCGTCCTCGGCCACCAGCAGCGAAATCAGTTTGCCGCCCTTGGCGAGCTTCATGCCAATCACCCCGCGTGCGGTGCGGCCCATGGGGCGCACGTCGTTCTCGTCGAAGCGCACCGCCTTGCCGGAATCGGAGAACAGCATGACGTCATGACGACCATCGGTGATCGACGCGCCGATCAGGAAGTCGCCGTCGTCCAGCCCCACGGCGATGATGCCGGCCGTGCGCGGACGCGAGAAGTCGGAGAGCGGCGTCTTCTTGACGATGCCGTTGCTGGTGGCCATGAATACGTAGTGGTCGTCGTCGAAGGTCTTGACCGGCAGCAACGCATTGATCTTCTCGCCCTCCTCCAGCGGCAGCAGGTTGACGATGGGCTTGCCACGCGCGGTGCGTCCGCCCTGCGGCACGTTGTAGACCTTGAGCCAGTAGAGCCGGCCGCGGTTGGAGAAGCAGAGGATGTAGTCGTGGGTATTGGCGATGAACATCTTCTCGATGAAGTCTTCATCCTTGGTGCCCGCCGCCTGCTTGCCGCGCCCGCCGCGCTTCTGTGCGCGGTAGTCGTCGAGCGGCTGCGACTTCATGTAGCCGCCGTGCGACAACGTGACGACCATCTCTTCCGGCTTGATCAGGTCCTCCATCGACATGTCCTGCGCGTTCTCGACGATGGCCGAGCGGCGCGCGTCACCGAACTGGTCGCTGATTTCCTTCAGCTCGTCGCGGATGATCTGGGTGATGCGCGCCGGGTTGGCCAGGATGTCGAGCAGGTCGGCGATCTTGGCCATGATCTCCTTGTACTCGCCGATGATCTTGTCGGATTCGAGGTTGGTCAGGCGCTGCAGCTGCATTTCCAGGATGCGCTGCGCCTGGATCTCGGACAGGTGGTAGCCGTCGGGGTGCAGACCGAAGTCGGCGCCGACGCTGGCCGGTCGCGAATATTCGGGGTCGATGCGCGCCAGCATCTCCTCGACCATCGCCGATTTCCAGGCGCGCCCGAGCAGGCGCTCCTTGGCGATCGCGGGCGTTTCCGACGACTTGATCAGCTCGACGATGTCGTCGACGTTGGCCAGCGCCACGGCCAGGCCCTCGAGGATATGTCCACGTTCGCGCGCCTTGCGCAGATCGAACACGGTGCGGCGGGTGACGACTTCGCGGCGGTGGCGCAGGAAGGCATCGAGCATGCCCTTCAGGTTCAGCAGCCGCGGCTGGCCGTCGATCAGCGCCACCATGTTCATGCCGAAGGTATCCTGCATCTGCGTCTGCTTGTACAGATTGTTCAGGATCACGTCGGCGTTCTCGCCGCGCTTCAGCTCGATGTAGACGCGCATGCCCGACTTGTCGGATTCGTCGCGCAGATCGGCGATGCCGTCGATCTGCTTGTCGCGCACCAGTTCGCCGATCTTGATCAGCAGGTTGGCCTTGTTCACCTGGTAGGGCAGCTCGTCGATGATGATCGCCTGCTTGCCGCCGCTCTTGTCGAGATCCTCGACGTGGCAGGTGGCGCGCATCACCACGCGGCCACGGCCGGTGCGGTAGCCGTCGCGCACCCCGGAGAGGCCATAGATGATGCCGGCAGTCGGGAAGTCGGGCGCCTTGACGATGTTGATCAGCGACTCGATGTCGATTTCCGGGTCGTCCAGCAGCGCGAACAGGGCGCTACAGATGTCGGTGAGGTTGTGCGGCGGGATGTTGGTCGCCATGCCCACCGCGATGCCGGACGAGCCGTTGATCAGCAGGTTGGGGATCTTGGTCGGCAGCACCAGCGGTTCCTGCTCGGAGCCGTCGTAGTTGGGGCCGAAGTCGACCGTTTCCTTGTCGAGGTCGGCCAGCAGTTCGTGCGCGATTTTCGCCATGCGCACTTCGGTGTAACGCATCGCCGCCGCGTTGTCGCCGTCGACCGAGCCGAAGTTGCCCTGGCCGTCGATCAGCGGGTAGCGCAGCGAGAAATCCTGTGCCATCCGCACCATGGTGTCGTAGACGGCCGTATCGCCGTGCGGGTGGTATTTACCGATGACGTCGCCGACCACGCGGGCCGATTTCTTGTAAGCCTTGTTCCAGTCGTTGCCCAGTTCGTTCATCGCATACAGCACGCGGCGATGCACGGGCTTCAGGCCGTCGCGCACATCCGGCAGCGCACGGCCGACGATCACGCTCATCGCGTAATCGAGATACGAGCGCCGCATCTCCTCTTCGAGGCTGACCGGGAGGGTTTCCTTGGCAAACTGTTCCATAACCGGCTTTTATTGTTTCAGGCTTCAAAGTCCGCGATTTTAGCATGCCCGCCCGCCCCCCCCGCCTTTGCCAA
>JAJZRT010000144.1 GCA_021802595.1 Pseudomonadota bacterium | reverse complement strand
ATCGACTCCCTTGAAATGGGACATAGCCGCATCCAGCACCTCGTTGAACACCACTCCGGCATGATCCAGATACCAGCGATGGAGCATGGCTTTTACCCGCTCCGGGTCAGGTCCGCCGGGCACTGAAACCACCAGTTGGCCGCGGCTCATCTTGACCGAAGCCGGTTCTCCGGCCATCACCTTGAGCCGGTATTGGCGGCCGAGGTAAAGGTGGGTCTCGCCGCCGACGTACTGCCGTGGCGGGGTGCGCGGGCTGAAACGCCGAAAACGGGCGATCTGTCTGCTGATCCAGGAAGCCCGCCTGCGCACCCGCTCGACAATCACGCCGGCAGCACAGCCAACTGGCGCCCGCACCACGACGCGCTGATCGGGATGCACCTCGATGCCGAGCGTCCGTCTCGGCACAAACTTGACCTCATAGCGGATGGTCTCGCGCCCGAATTCAATCGTTCCGACCATCGCCTTCACCCCGCCATCCGGTGACGCGCCAGTTGCATGGTCTTTTCGATGATCTCGTCCATCTCGGCCGTGGTCAGCGGGATGGCTTGGGCCCCCTTCACTTCGTCGTAAAGGTAATCGTCGATCTCGTTCATCGTCCTGCGCTGGGCATCCAGGTCGTCCCAATAGCCGACCTTGCGGTTGCGCAGGAAAATCCCCCACACCGCCTTGGCCGCTCCCGCTGCAAGGTTCGCGGCCTGCCCGGCATCCGCCACATGGCCGGCGACAAAGGGTTTCAACAGGCCATAGACCGCCGTTGCGTCCTCGTCACGGGCAATCGCCGCCGGCAGGTCATCCATTTTCCGGTTCACCACCGAATCCTTGATCTCGGTCACGCGCTTCAGATACTCCAGATCGGAGATGCGCTTGGCGCGGTAGTCGTCGATAGCCTGCTGGATCAGCTTGGAGAACTTCTCATAGAACGCAGGGTCTTGCGCCAGGCGCTCGGTGATGGCCCGCTTGGTGGCATGAGCGATCATGTCGGCCTTGGCCCCGGTGTGCTTACCCGCTCCCTGTTTTTCCACGACCTTCTGGAACGCCTGCTCGTCGAAGATGTTCACCGGCTCGTTGAGCCGCACCACGTCGCTGGCGGAAATGTGGGTATCGAGCAGCTTCTTGATCTTGGGTTCGAAGTCGCGATAGTCGATGGATTCCGAGTAGCGCAGCTTTACCGCCGCCTTGAGATTCACGAAGCGCTTGAGGTCGTTCTTGTAGGCTTGCACTCGTTGTGGAGGCGTCGTTTCGATGAAGCGCTCGCTGGACATGGCAATGGCCAAGGTCTTGGCGAAAGTAGACAAGCGCTCGTAGAACTCGCCACGCAGCTTTTCATCGGCCAGCAGAAGTTCATAGCCTTCCTCGTCCTGCTTGTTCTTGATGGCCTTGAAGATATCCAGCAGGTCGGCATGCCGCTGCGGAAGTTGCTTGATCTCCTCATGAATCGAAATCAGCGCACCCTTGAGGTCGGCCTCCTCGAAGCCTTCCAGCGCGCTATACGTGGTCAGAGCCTGATCCAGCTCGCCCAGTACCCCCACGTAGTCGATGATGAAGCCAAACTCCTTGGCCTTGGCGCCGGAATCATCCTCATACAAACGGTTAACCCGAGCGATGGCCTGCAACAGCATATGATCCTTAAGCCGCCGCGTCAGGTAGAGCACCGTATTGCGCGGCGCGTCGAAGCCGGTCAGCAGCTTGTCCACCACGATCAGAATTTCCGGCTCGTCGCCGAACTTGAAGGCGTTGACGATCTGCTTGTTGTATTCCTCCTCCGAGCCATAGCGCTTCATCATGCGCTGCCAGAAAGCCACCACCTCGTCGGAGGACTCCTCGGCATCGACCTCGTCGAACCCCTCGCGCTCGTCGGGCGGCGAGATGATGACGTCGCTGGTCACCTCGTTAAGATCATCCAAAAATGCCTTGTAACGCAGCGCTGACAGCTTGTTGGGCGCCACCAGTTGCGCCTTGAAGCCGGTGCCCTGCCAGTTCTGCTTGTAGTGCTCGTTGATGTCGAAGGCCCGCATGTAGATCACCTGATCGGCCTTGTTGAGCATTTCGGCGCGGGCATATTTCTTCTTCAGGTCGGCCTTCTGCTGATCGGTCAGGCCCTTGGTATGACGCTCGAACCAGACGTCAATGGCGCCCTGGTTCTGCTCCAGCTCCACCATCCGCCCCTCGTACAGCAGCGGCACGATGGCGCCGTCCGCCACGGCCTGGTCGATGGCGTAGGTGTGGATGATGCCGCCGAACTTGGCAACGTCGCTTTTCTCCCGGGTGAGCAAAGGCGTGCCAGTGAAGCCGATGTAGCAGGCACGCGGGAACATCTGGCGCATGCGCGCCGAATAGCCGCCCAGTTGCGTGCGCTGGGTTTCATCCACCAGCACGAAAATATCGGGCGAATCGTCGGTGAATTTCTTGAAGTTGAGCGCCTTGTCGAACTTGTGTACCAGGGTGGTGACGATATGCGCCTTGTCGTCGGCCACCAGTTCCACCAGGTGCCGGCCACTCTCGGCCCGGTCGGGCGAGAGGCCGCAGGCGGCGAAGGTGTTGCCGAGTTGCTTGTCCAGATCCACCCGGTCGGTCACCAGCACGATGCGCGGGTTCTTGATTTCCGGGTCCAGCGCCAAGGCTCGGGCCAGCATCACCATCGTCAGCGACTTGCCGGAACCCTGGGTGTGCCAGACGATGCCACCCCGACGACGAAACTCCCCTCCCCCGCGAGCGGCGACCGAAGGAAGTCCCTGTGGGAGTGAGGGGCTGGGGGAGAGGGGAAGTTCCGTCTGCTTCACGCGTGCGACGATCTCGCGGATGGCGAAGAACTGCTGGTAGCGAGCAATCTTTCGCACCCCGCCATCGAACACCGTGTATTGCCAAGCCAGGTCGAGCAGCCGCTCCGGGCGGCAAAGCGCATAGATCGTCCGATCCTGCTCCGTCACCTGCCGGCCCACCACATACGGCTCCGGGTCGCGTTCGCCAAACACCATGTCGAACAGCGATGCCTTGATCCGTTCGTCGAGCGGCCTTTCCAGCAAGGGCAGCAGTTCGCTATCGGCTATTTGCTCCTTCCACTTCGACCAGAACCTGGTCGGCGTGCCGGTGGTGGCGTAGCGGGCGTCGTTCTTGTTCACGCCCAGCACCATCTGCACATAGGTGAACAGGCGCGGGATGTATTCGTCGCGCTGGTTGCGGATGGTTTGCGAAATCGCCTGTTCGACCTCCACCTTGGGCGACTTGCACTCGATCACCACGAAGGGGATGCCGTTCACGAACAACACGATGTCGGGCCGCGCCGTGTCGTAGCTGCGGGTGCGCTCCACCGAAAACTCGGCAGTGACGTGGTAGACGTTGTTGGCCCCAGTGGTGGAGGAACCGCGCCAGTCCACGTAGTTGAGCGTGAAGCTCTTCACGTCGCCCTCGATGGACTGCTCCAGCGCCACGCCCAGGGTCAGCAGGTCATAAACGGCCTCGTTGGTTTTCAGCAGGCCGTCGTACTTCACGTTTTTCAGCCGCTGGATGGCGCTCTGGATGTTCTCCTCTGAAAACAGCCACACACCGCCCTTGTGCTGGATGCGGTTCAGCTTCTTCAACTGCCCGCGCAGGATTTCCTCCAGCAGCACGTTGCCCGCCTTGCCGCCGCGAGCGGCCAAGGCTTCATCGGACGTCAGGTACTCGAAACCGAGATTGACCAGCACTTGCAGCGCGGGGATCTGCGACAGGTATTTTTCGTCGAAGCGGAAACTGTCCATGTAGGTTACAACCCCAACAGCCCGCCAACAGGTGGCAGAAGCTTCTTGATACGCGCTTCAGCGGCGCCCGTGCTCCCAGAACGTTCCATTAATTTTGCGTCGGAGGCAATTTGCTTTGCCCTCGCGACTGCCTCTCGTTTCCAGTTCGGGGCGAAGATACTGGTCTCCATGCCCTCAACGTAGTCGAAGAAGTAGTCCGCCAGCTTTGGGCCGGCCAACAAACCAAAGTAGCCAAATCCATGGCCCACGATGTCCTGTTCAAGGCTGTATGACTCGAACGGGTAATCGCCCACAGCATTTTGTTCTGCACTTTCTTGAAGAACAGTTGCGCCTGGTCGCTCTGCGGGTCGTAGTCCACCGCCGTGGCGTAGATGTCGCGGATTTTCTGGTAGAAGCGTTTTTCGGAGGCGCGGATTTCGCGGATGCGCGCCAGCAGCTCGTCGAAGTAATCCCAGCCGCCGGGTTCCTTGAGCCGGGCATCGTCGAGCACGAAGCCCTTGACCAGGTATTCCCGCAGGTGGGTGGTGGCCCATTGCCGGAACTGGGTGCCGCGCAGCGAGCGCACCCGGTAGCCCACGGCCAGGATCATGTCGAGGTTGTAACTTTTTGTTTTGTAATTCTTTCCATCGGCGGCAGTTGTCAAGTATTCCTTGACCACTGACGCGTCGAGTTCGCCCTCGGCCAGGATGTTCTTGATGTGCAGGCTGATGTTCTGCTTGGTCGTTTGGAACAGCGCGGCCAGTTCAAGCTGGGTGATCCAGACCGTGCCGCCTTCGGCGCGCAATTGAATGGCGACACTGCCGTCCTCGGCGGTATAGAGGATGAGCTCGCCTTCGGTCATTTCCGCTTTCCCTTGGTTTTCTTCGTCGCTTGCGTCACAGCAACGGTTTCTTCCGTCTTTTTCCTGACCCGTGCGCGTGTTTTGGCTTTTGCTTGTGGCGTGGACGCGATGGCTTCGGTCTGCGTTTCGACGAAGGCGGTCACGGCACGCTCTGCCGTGTCTGACAGGTTCAGATAGTTCGCACGGCTGACCACCGGCGTGCCAGATTTGGCTTCCAGCTCCTTGCGGGCATTGCCGGCCACCGCGCCGCCTGCCTTGGCCGCATGATGATTTTGTTTGAACCCTTGGGCATTCTTGCGCTTGGCAATCTCGGTGGTGCTGGCTTCGCCAAGCATGGTGAAGATCAGCTCCAAATCGGTCATGTGGTCGCGCAGGTTGGCGGCCTTGGCTTGCTCCAGCCCTTTCAGCTTCTTGTGGTCGCCGGGGGTGACGCCGAAGGTGGCGCGGGCGATCTCGGCAGTGAGGATGGAATACTCGCGCCCTTCGGCGACGCCGCGCGCTTTCCATTCCTCGGTCAGCGCGCCACGGATGGCGATGGAGCGCATGCGCTTTTCGATCCAGTCCCTGGGGTAGCCTTTGGCTTCGTAGAGTTCGCGGACTCGGCTGCTTGCGAGTTCGGGGTCTTCGATTTCCTTGACGCGCTCGTAGCCGACCTGGGCCAGCCAGCGTTTGAAGGGCTCGGCCTTGGGCGAGGGGATGGATTGGATGATGCGGAAGAGGCCTTCGGTGTTGGCGCAATTTATCTTTTGTCTGCCACCTTCAGTTTCAATCCAAAGGGGGGTGGCAATTTGCCCCCACCCTTTGGCTAACTCTTTGTCACGACGGCGTAAATCCTTGACATATCCTTCCGGCTGGACTGATTCGGATAGAACCGCGACCACATCGACGATGGCGAACCACCATTCGTCGTCATGCCACGTGCGCCGGATGCGCCGCTCCTGAAAAACGACGATTCGATCAGTACCGCTGGTGGGGAGATTGATCTTCGCTTTCTTGCTCATACGCCCAGCTCCTTGAGGTAGGCTTTCATCTTCGCCCGCACCTCGACCAGCTCGGCTTCCAGTTGCTCAATCTCTTTCTCCACGGCGGCGACGTCGATTTCTTCCTCTTCCTCGAAGGTGTCCACATAGCGCGGGATGTTGAGGTTGAAGTCGTTCTCGGCGATCTCCGCGAGGCTGGCGACGTAGGCGTATTTGTCCACCGCCTGCCGTGCGCGGAAGGTTGCCAGGATTTTCTTCATGTGCTCGTCGAGCAGTGCGTTCTGGTTCTTGCTCGATTGATAGTCGCGGCTGGCGTCGATGAACAGCACGTCCTTGCAGTCTTCTCGCGCACCGCCCTTTTGGCTTGCGCCGAAACTTGCGTTTTCCCGCGCCCGGTCGAACACCAGAATGGCCACCGGGATGGAGGTGGTCGGGAACAGATTGGCGGGCAGGCCGATGACGGCATCGAGCAGGTTTTCCTCGATCAGGGCGCGGCGGATGCGGCCTTCGGCGCCGCCCCGGAACAGCACGCCATGTGGTACGACCACGGCCACGCGGCCTTCCTGCGGCAGGGCCACTTCGATCATGTGGGAGATGAAGGCATAGTCGCCCTTGGACTTGGGCGGCATGCCGCGCCAGAAGCGGCTGTAGCGGTCGGATTCAGCGTGTTCCGCACCCCATTTGTCGAGGCTGAAAGGCGGATTGGCGACGACGACGTTGAAGCGCATCAGGCGGTCGTTTTCCACCAGCGCCGGGCTGTTGAGGGTGTCGCCCCACTCGATGCGCGCGCCGTCCTTGCCGTGCAGGAACATGTTCATGCGCGCCAGCGCCCAGGTGCTGCCGTTCACCTCCTGGCCGAACAGGGCGAAATCGCGGCTGCCCGCTGCCTCGACCAGACTCGCCGCCTCGATCAATAGACCGCCGGAACCGCAGGATGGATCGCAGATGCGGTCGCCGGCCTTGGGCGCGGCCAATTGCGCGAGCAGGCGGGACACCTGCTTGGGGGTATAAAACTCGCCGGCCTTCTTGCCGGCATCGGAGGCGAAGCGCTCGATCAGGTAGATGTAGGTGTCGCCGATCACGTCCTCGGACACGCGGGACGGTCGCAGGTCAAGCTTGGCGAAGTCGTTGAGCAGATTCTCCAGGCGGCGGTTGCGGTCCTTGGCCTTGCCGAGGTTGGCCTCGGAATTGAAGTCGATGTTGCGGAACACGCCTTCGAGCTTGGCCTTGTTGGCTTCCTCGATGTGGTCGAGGACGATATTGATGAGCTCGCCGATATTGGCCGCCTTGCGGCGCTCGTGCAGCGCATAGAAGTCGGCGAGGAAGCGGTCGGTCACCTTGCCGGTGTCGGCGTCCTTGAACTCGACGTAGGGCAGAAGGAAGCGCTCGCGCTCCAGCTTGCGGCGGATGCGTTCCTCGTCGTCGCCGTACTCGCGCCGGTATTCCGCGTAATGGTCGGCCCAGAGGTCGCTGATGTACTTGAGGAACAGCATCACCAGGATGTAGTCCTTGTATTGGGCGGGATCGACAACGCCCCGGAAGGTGTCGCAGGCGGCCCAGGCGGTGCCGTTGACGTCTTGTTGTGTGAGTCGGTCGGTCATTTCGTCCCCTCTTGTGCTTTGCTCGCCAGAATTCGCTCCATCAACCACTTGCGCTTCGACGCGATCTCCGCCATCAGCGCGTGCTCCCGATGCGCCAGGCCGGCCGTCTCGACAATCCGCCGTTGCGTTTCCCAATCGGGCACCGGCACCTCCAGCGATTCCAGTGCCGCCTTGCTAATCATCCGCACCGCGGTGCCTTCGGCTTGTGCGGCCAGGCTCGTCTGCGTGCTCCGGAGATTGATATGCCAATGCAGATATGCCGGCAATACGTGACGGGGGCGAATCAGCAGCATCGGTGCGGCCAGCACGGCATTCATGACCGGCGAGGCAACCAATGCCACGGAATTGCTGCGCCCGCGGGAGCGAAAAACCAGATCCCCCTGCCGCAGCAGGTGGCGAGCTTTTACGTCCGGCAAGCTCACCCGAATGGCGTCTTGGGCATGCAGCAGATCGGCGTCGTCGATGTCCTTCATCTGGATCACTGCGACGTTGCCATCCGGCTCGTGCTCCAGGCGTGACCGGAACGGGTATCCCATACGTATTTCGGCAAGCTCGGCAAGTCTCATATTTCACAGAAACGCGATTACTATAAAATTCAGAAAAGTGAAGCATAGGCGCCGACCGGCGAGATGTCAAATGTCGTAATATGTTTTCTGCGATCATGAAATTCCGGGGTTCGTGGCCTGGGCCCGGCATCACCGAAAACGTTTGCACCGAGCCGGCCCCGGGGCTTTCTGTAAGTTTGGCGTAAGCCTGGCTACACGCCTTTGCAACCTGCGCGGCCTAGACTTCCTTCGCGTGCCTGCTTAAAGGCCGCGAACCCGAGCGACTTTCCATAACCGGAGGAAATGACTATGCATCGCATGCAGAGCCCCTGGGCTC
>JAJZRT010000143.1 GCA_021802595.1 Pseudomonadota bacterium | reverse complement strand
CGTCCGGCCGCAAATCGCTATCATAGGCAACTTTGCGATTCCCCGATAGCTCAGCCGGTAGAGCGACGGACTGTTAATCCGCAGGTCCCTGGTTCGAGTCCAGGTCGGGGAGCCAGATAATCAATAAGTTACGCGATTCCACAACAGGCACCAGAGCAGATTCGGCGGTTTTCGTGCCTACTGCGTACCAGTTAGCTGCTGGTGGTTGGGTCAGTAAATACAAGGGCCGGCAGCGATGCTGGCCCTTCTGTTTTTCAAACCGGTGATGGCTTGCAGGCGGGCGCACAGATCGATGATGCCGCGCGGCCTGGCGTAGGGGGAAAAGACGTGCTCTGACATGGTGATCGCCCCTCGCTCCCCAGGGCCGATGCGCGGCCGGACTCGGGGGGTGACGTGTGGGTGCTAGGCCGCTTTCCGGCCTTTCAGTTCTTCCCGGATCACCTTGCGCAACGTCGCTTCCAGGTCTTCCCGCCCGAGCGCACCCTTCAACGTCTCGTTGATGAGCGTCTGATAGCCGCGCTCGCCGGCCAGCTCCTTGAAGTGCTCGACGATGCCGGCGTCCAAGTACAGGGTGACCCGTTTCTTCGACGGCGCCACGCGGCCGGCCACGCGCTTGCGCAGGATCAGCTTGCCGGCGTCGATGTCTGCCTGCGTGATGGGCGCGCTCTCGTCAAAGGTGGCGGTAGTAGATTTCTTCCTCATTCCGTTCTGCCCTTCGCATGGAAATCACCCGGATTTCTTCATCCGTCTCGGCGGTGGCGATAACCACCACCTTCCCGCGCAACAGCCCCAGCGTGATGAACCGTTGTTCGCCGTAATCGAAGCGGCGATCCTCGAAGGTCACCGTGCGGTCACTCTCGATCACCTGGGGCGCGTCCGTGAAGTCGTAGCCATGTTTCTTGCGGTTCGCGGCCCGTTTCTTCTCGTCGTAGGTGTAGCGCATGGGATGAATATATGCATAAATATGCGTATAGTCAAGCAGCGCGGGGCGCTTCTAGCGCTGCGCCTCGGCAATGAGGACATGCAACAGATTGTCGAGCGCCCAGCCACGGAGTTCGCCCAAGTCGAAGTCGCAGCTTTTGCACGCGGTCCCGATGTTTTTACCACGCCAGTGCAGGCCAACGAGCCCGACGCGACCGCAGGCGGGGCAGGTTGTGATTGGCGGCACAACGCCGGCCGATGATAAATTCGTGCTGGTCATTTTTCTATCTCCTTCACAAGCGCCAGCCGGTCCTCCCGAGCCTGCTTCCAGCGCTCCATCGCGGCCTTGTAAGCCTCTACCAGCCGTTCGGGCACGGGCTGGCCGCGCATTTCATGGAGCAGGCAGGCGAGCAGTGCCCGGGCGACTGCCGCACTGGCCGACTTTTCCGCGCGCGCGGGCTTGGACTTGCCGCCATGTCGCCACAAGTTCCGCTGGATAGCCAGCCGGCCTTCGGGTGTCCGCGGGCCGGTCGATCTTGCGTGGGACCGGCAAAGGCCGCCCGTTCCGGCCAGCACCGGGTTTTTGCAGGGCAGGCCCGTGGACCTGGAAATCGCGGAACAGCGTGGGATGCCGCGCCAGGCCACGGTCAGTACACGCTTCGCCGCCGCTTCAAACTTTCGGGGATGCCCTGACGATGGTTGACCGGCCGTTGGTCTGAACCGCGGTAACCGGCGCGGTTTTCAGGCTGCCGGCCGCAGTGCACATCCAGGTCGGTTTGCGGCGGCGGCCCCGGGGGCGGCGTCGGAGCGGGGGCGGCTTCCCCGGCCATATCCGTATCATAGGGAACATCCACCAGCACAGGTTCCGCTGATAGCGGAGGGGGATAGGGGAGCTGTATTCAAAGCCAAGATCGTGATTCCCCTGGGCAAGGGTGAAGGCCAACCGCCGCGCAGCGTCCTTGTAATCGACTGGTTCTGCGGAACCAACCCCCCCGATGAGGTGCAGCTCAGACGGCATCAAGCGGCCAAGAAGCTGGTAGAACGCGCCAGGGTCCGCTAGCGCCCAACGATGAAGGCCGTCAGTCAACTCCATCTTCTCGAACGTCTCCACCAAGGCCCCGGCGAAGACTTTGGGGAAGTGCTCAGGCGGCGTTTTGGGGACTTTGCGGCGCGGCATCATGGCCCTCGCTTATTTTCCGCGCTGCGCGTACAGCGTGCGCAGTTCGTTTTGCAGTTGCTCGTCCCGATTGTAACGGCGGCGGTCGGTTCGCATGATATGTTCTATCTCGGCTATTCTGCCAGCCGCTGAGGCGTTGCCCGCCGGCCTGCCTGGTGTCGCCGCGGTGCCCGCGAGGAAGCTCCGCAAGTGTGCCGCGTATATGGGGTCGGAAAGATATTTCCGGCGATTCGTGCGCAGCATTTCTTCCAGCTCGGCGCGGGTGAGACCACTGTCGCTGGCCAGCGACAGCAGTTTTTGCAGCACGTCGAAATCGTTCAACGCCAGGCTGCCGTCCTGCATTTCCGCGGTTTCAAAGAACTCGCGTTCGGGCTTGGGGAGCTTGTCCAGGTAATCGTTTATCAGGGCCACGTTCAAGCCGAATTCGTGGCCCCACGCACTGCGCGCCGCGACTTCGCACCGTTGTTTGTCGCGGGCGTCTTGTTGCTCGATTTCTTTGGCGGTGCGGCTGTCCAGGCGCGCGCTGGCCTGGGCGTTGGCGACGGCGGTTGCCTGCCGATCGCGGGCCTGCTTCTGCTGGTTGCGGAGGAACGCCTGGTATGCGCCTATAAGCGCGTCCACATCCGAGGCCGGGATGCCGGCCTTGAAAGCGGCGTTGAGGAATCCCGCGGCATGCGGCCGGTCCAGGGGCGAGAGCCGGGACAGGTCCACGTTGTAGTCGTGCCACTTTGCCTCGCCGCTGGGCCGGCGCAAGGCATTTTTCTGCAACCAGCCGGCGGCGAACATGGCCACTCGCGGGGAAAGACCAAAGTTTACGGCAGCACGGGCGAAGTCGTTCGACATCTGCCGTATGGCTCGCTGCGTCTCTTCGGGGTGCTGGATGGCGAGGTCTTGTAGGGTACTCAGAACATCGGGCGGGCTCTGCGGGGCTTCTGCCCAGGTTGGCGCGAAGGGGTCATGGCCTGGGCCTGGAGGGATGGGCAGGTCGAAGTCGATCGGTTGCGGGGCCTGGAACGGGTCGGGCTGATACGGCGCGGGCACGCTGGAATAATCCGCAGTGTCGGGCAAAGAGTCGATGGCCGTCCGGATGTCAACGTCACTCATTCGACATGCTCCTTGAAATGGGTGCCGCCAGCGGTTTTCCGATAGCCGGCCGGGGAGAAGAGGGGCCCCGGGCGGCCGCTGGGGCGCGGCGGCTTGAAAAGTTGGTGGTCATGTCTCGGCCTGCTCAGCCAATTCACGAAGCTGCTGCATGGCGCGGAGGCAGTGCGGATGAACGCGAGAACCGACGACGATGTCGTTTAGACGTGTGGTTTCCGGGCGCAATTCCGCCACAATTTTTTCGTTGATCTGACAAAATGCGCATGAGTTTGGGCTGGATCGCTTGTAATTCAGGCGGCGGGCGGCCGCTTCCGGATTCGGGTTCAAGTCGAGTGCGACAAGGCGGAATTCGCCATCGCCGCCGCGCCACAGCGCCGCCTCGTAGCTCGTCGCGAGCAGAGCCTGCACCGCGGGCCGGCGCAGGTAGTTTTCGAGGCGCGGCTCGTCGGGTTGAATCCCATGCTGCTGCATTGCGCCGGCAATCAACTGCACAATGGCTCCGAGCGGTTTGACCAGCACACGCTGGCTACGGGCGATGTGCTGGACGTAGCGCATAATTTCGTCGTCGGTCATTTCAAGCTCGCATGATCGAGAAGATGCGCCACAGCGGCTTGCCGGCTGGGAAAGTTCGTGCCCAGCATGACGTTGTCACCGACGCGGCGCACGCACCACCCCGAATCAGGCCCGCCGTGAAAAACTTCGTGATTCGCAGGCAGATCGCCATCGGCGACGATAGTGCGCGGCAGTTCCTTGAAGACGAGCTCGACCAGGCTGGCGTGCCCCGTTCCCGAATCGATGACGAGCATCTCGGCGTACCACGAGCTGTTATCAGCGACCAGGATCACTTTATCGTAGGGAACCAGATCACCAGCAACAAGCCGATAAAGATCGCTGACTGTGAGCTGGTTGCGCGGCGTGCCCGAGGGGACGACCACTCGCCATCTATTATTGACTGACTCGCGCAGCTTGAAAGCGGGCCGGGGTAGCGGCTTGAGCGGGCGTGCCGGCTTGGGGATGTCGGGTTTCAGCTCGACAACCGGGGTTTCGGTTTTTGCCACGTGAGTTCCTCCGCATGGTTCACAGTTCCATGATGCCATCGCCGCTCGCCGGCATGTGGTCGTTCTTGGCTAGAACGACCACTTTTTTTTAAGGAAGGTCCGAACGGTTTTTAAAGACGGAACCCGGTCCAGGGCGAATGCCTCGGGGCCTTTTATTTCGATCCGCCGGCGGAGAAACGAGGCTCTGCTGCGCTCGGGCAGGGCCATCAAGGGCGCCAGGAATGCGTCGGCGACCTTTTCGAGCCCCGTCCATAGCTGGGGCATGCCGGGCGGCCCTTGCGCGCGTTGCTGAGGCTTCTGCGGCGGCCCAGGCGCGTTCGAGCTGCGGCAAGATGATGTCCGGCCACGGCGGCGGCATCCGGGCGATTGCGTCGCGCTGCAAGAGGCGCTGGACGCGCCGAAGGGCGTGGGTAATGGTATAGGGTCCAGGCGTCCCTGTTAGGGCCAGGAAGGTGCGAACCAGGGCGTCCTGTTCCGGGTTCTCCATCGAGGCGGTCCGGCAGGCGTTGGAGCCGGCGGCGATTCGTGTTTTCATGCCACGTTTCCTCCTAACAGGTACCGATTAGGCACCAAACACCGCCAACCCGACCGGCGGCAGCGCAGAAACCAGCAACGGCGCGGCTTTGCGGCGTACAGGCCTGCGGATTGTAAATCCGCAGGTCCCTGGTTCGAGTCCGGGTCGGGGAGCCAGATATAAATAAAGGCCTCACAGGTTTGGTCGCTTGTGAGGCCTTTTGCTATTGTGCAATTCCAGCGTAGCCGCTGTAACCGCGCGCGGCAGTTGGCACTAATTTGCATGAGATTTGGCACAGGCAATTAAGTGACCCCCGGCCGGGGGTTTATCAGGTGAGCGCCTCAAAGGCGCCCTAAAACCGTGAGCCGCCCAAGGCGGCTACACGCCCAGTTTCATCTGGTCATAGCGTTCATCCTCTTGCTCCTGATTACGAATGTACGCTTTCACCATCTCTTCATCCAAACCCACCGTGGACACAAAGTAGCCTCTCGCCCAGAACACCTCTCCGGTGAAGTTCCTTGTCCTGCCACCGAACTTCCGTGCTATCGCTATCGCACTTTTGCCCTTGATGTAGCCCACCACGTTCGATACCGCATACTTCGGCGGAATGCTCAGACACATGTGTACGTGATCCGACATCCCCGACAGAATGGCGCACAAGGCTACGCTCAGAATGTCCGACAAGGCATGCAGCTTGTTCTCCGTTTCCCGGCGGGGATCGGGTACTTTGTCAAAATAGGGCTTGGGATTCGGCAGCATCGGCGGACCTCCTTGGGGAAAACCCTTGCCAAAGCATCTTCTGTGCCAATTTTTGCTCCAAGATAGTGCGATTGCCCTGGGCCGCTTCCTGATACCGCTTCATGCCATCCATGATTTCAGCCTTGGTTTCTTCCGCTCCGACCCACCCCTGCACTTTGACCCACTTGCCCGGCTCCAGGTCTTTGTAGTGCTCGAAGAAGTGAGCGATCTGGGACAGGGTCAGTTCCGGCGGGTCGCGCGGCGACTCGACATCCCGATAAAGGTTGTACAGCTTGCCGATCGGCACTGCGAGCAGCTTGGCATCTTCACCGGCCTTGTCGGTCATCTTGAGCATTCCAACGGGACGGCAGCGCACTACCACACCGGTGATCAGCGGCACGGGGCAGGGCGCCGCAAAATCTACATTTTGGGGTTGCTCTCCACGCTTTCCGGCTCTTTGGCGTTCATCGCCGCCTCTACGGTCTTGCGGTCGAGATACGGCGCGAACAACTCGATGAAAGCGTATTCGTAGCCGCGCAGATAGCCGCCGCGGCGCAAGCCGATCTTAGTGGTGCTGTAGTCGAACAGATGGCTCGCGTCGGCGGCGCGCAGATTGCGGTCGCGTTCCGGATCGAACGCCATCTTGGCGATAATCCCGATTCCCAGCCCCAATTCCACATAGGTTTTGATCACGTCGGAATCGATCGCCGTGAGCACGATGTTGGCCTTCAAGCCATGCGCCACGAACGCCTTGTTGATCTTCGAACGTCCGGCGAAGGCGGAGTCATAGGTAATCAGCGGGTATTCGGCGATTGCCTCCAGCGTGAGCGGATGCTTGTTCAGCAGCGGATGATCGGGCGGCGTAATCACGCTGCGATTCCAGCGGTAGCCAGGCAGCGTCACCAGCTTCTTGTATAGATCGATCGCTTCCGTGGCGATGGCGATGTCTGCTTCGCCCGAAATGGCCATCAGCGCGACCTGGGTCGGGTTGCCCTGATATAGGTTGAGCTGAACCAGCGGGTAGCGCTGCATGAAGGTCTTGATCACCTCCGGCAGGGCGTAGCGCGCCTGAGTGTGGGTGGTTGCGATGGATAGGCTGCCGCTGGCCTCATGGGTGAACTCCTGCGCGACCTGCTTCAGGTTTTTCGTCTCGTGCAGGATGCGTTCCGCTATTTCCAGGATGATGCGTCCCGGTTGCGTGACGCCCGTCAGCCGTTTGCCGTTGCGTGCGAACACTTCCGTGCCGAGTTCCTCCTCCAGTTGCCGGATCTGTTTGCTGATGCCGGGCTGAGAAGTATAAAGGGCCTCCGCAGCGGCGGAAACGTTCAGGCCCTGGCGGGCTACTTCGTATAGATAGCGCAGTTGCTGCAATTTCATAGGAGGATTATATATGCCTATTATGAATAAGATAATAACCTAATCTTATTTTTTCATATAACAGATCGTTGTTACTATTTTCCCTATTCCGAAAACAGTCAAATTGGTCGCGATGAATCAAAGGCCAACCCCTGCCGGCTTCGCCGGTGGTTGTTGATCTTTATAGGCAAAGAGAGGCCTGTTATGTCACGGGTAACTAGATGTGGCGCTACAAGAAACCTGTTTCTCACTGGCGTGCTGATTTTGTCCGGCGAATTCACGGATATCAGTTATGCGCATGCCGAATATGGCGATATCGTGATGAATAAATACTCGAATGCGGCAGGCATGCGCCCGGTGGTGTTCCCCCACTGGTTTCACCGCGCTCGCTTCAGTTGCAAGGTGTGCCATACCGATATCGGCTTCAAGTTCAAGGCCGGCGGCGACGATATCAAGATGGTCAAGATCGTCGATGGCCAATACTGCGGTGCCTGTCATAACGGCACGATCGCCTGGTCGGTGGAAAACTGCGTCCTGTGCCATTCCGGCAAGCAAGGCAGTTCAGCCAAGACCCATGGAAGCCCCATTGCTTTGCAAATCCCGCCAGCCGTGCCGGCCCCGGCGGGATCATCGCCCGGCATTACCGGTTCCGATACCGAGCCCTTCAACCGCCTGTTGAATCCGGCGGCCAAGCAGAATCTACCTCCCGCCGAGGATGGCAATCACGATCCGGCCGGGGGGGCTATCCCGATGCTAGAGACACCGCTGCAAGCCTTTAAGAAATTGCCCAAATACAATGCCGGAAGCCAGGTGGACTGGGTCAAGGCGCTGAATGAGGGGAAGATCCATCTGCGCTACGACCGTAACGACCCAAATGTGCAACCGGTGGTGATGGACCTCAATATCGTGCGTGAGGTAAAGACTTCCATGCCGAACGTGGTTTTTCCGCACAAACAGCACACGCAATGGCTGGATTGCTCTAGCTGCCACCCCGGAATTTTTGTCGCACAGAAGGGGGCTAACCAGATGAGCATGGCTGCGATCCTGGAGGGCCAGTCATGCGGCGTCTGCCATGGCAAAGTGGCCTTCCCGAGTTCCCAGTGCTTTCGCTGTCATTCCCAAAACAAAGCTGGGAAGACCGGGATACCGGCCAGCGCTGACGCGCATTCGTGAAACGCGCG
>JAJZRT010000142.1 GCA_021802595.1 Pseudomonadota bacterium | reverse complement strand
CGACGATGTCGGTATGGGTTTCAAAATGGAAATCCTGACCGTGATCGCGGCGACGGAATTCAGCGCGCCCTTCCGAGAAGATGGCCTCGTAGTGATCGGCGTGCCGCAGGGTGGGCTGATGTGCCGCGGACCAGGTTTCGCCGCTCTCGATGTCGCGCAGGTAGGCGAACGTGCCACAGTCGTCGCGGGTGCCGTCCTCGAGCCAGCGGGTCGCCGCGAGATCCCGCCAGCGACTGTAACCGCCGCCGGCGTGGCTGATCATGACGTGATAGTTGCCGTTGGACAGCAGCTGCACCTCAGGCATCGGCGAATCGGGATTGGTCAGTACGCGGATCGGCATTTCCGGGCTGGCCGCGCTCGCCTGCATGTTGGTCAGCTCGGCAGTATGGGTATAAAAGGCAGAGGTTCTGGGGATGCGCTCCTGCAGCAGCAGCAGGGTGGCCTGGAACAGCGGATCGGCGGCGAAGCGCTTCTGCATCGGCTGGTCCAGCAGCAGATAGGCCAGGGCAAGCAGGCTCATGCCTTGGTGATGGGCCATGTAGGAGTGCACCATGGCATGGGATTCGCCGCGGCGTTGCCGGGCCGGAGTGTAGTCGATAGCCTCGTAAAAGCCGAACCAGCCTTCCGCGCCCTCGGTGGCAAGCCGTTGCAGGTTCCGGCAGGCCGCCTCCGGTGCCACCATCAGCGCCATCACGCTAGCATATGGGGCGATCACCCGATCGTCGGCGAGTCCGCGCATCAGGCCCAGGCCAGGCACCCCGAAGGCGCGATACTGATAATGGAGTTGCACGTCGACTGCGTTGTAGCCGGACTCCGAGACACCCCAGGGCAAGCCGCACTGCTGTCCGTATTCGATCTGCCGCGCCACGGCCGCCCGGGTCGTCTGGTCGAGCAGGGTGTGAGCATAGTTCGGCATCACCAGTTGCGGCATCAGGTATTCGAACATCGAGCCGCTCCAGGACAACAGGATCGGCTCGCCGCCGGTCGAGGTCAGCAGGCGGCCGAGGGCGAACCAGCTCTCCTGCGGCAGTTGACCCTGGGCGATGGCGACGAATACGGTGAGGCGCGCTTCCGACGCCAGCAGATCATAATAGCCGGTGTCGCGACGTCGCTCGTCGACGTTGTACCCGATGCTGAACAGACGCGCGGCCTTGTCGTAGAGGAAACCGTATTCCATGTCGGCAAATTCACCGGCCAGCAGGGCCAGGCGCTGGATGTCGGCGATGCGGGTCTGGGCGCGTTCGCTGCCCAGCTCGACGTCCCGACGCAAAGCAGCAAGCCAGGCTTCCTGCGCGGGAGTAGCGGCGGCCGGCAACCCCTCGAGCCGCGCCGAAAATGCCACCCCGAGCCCGGCCAGAGCGCGCAAGGTCGGGTTGGCCAGGATTTCAGGCAGTGCGCTCAGGGCTTCCGGCGCATCCGGCAGCTCGCCCCACGGCGCGATAAACACCAATTCGTCGAGTATGGCCTGGCATTGCCGAACCAATGCGTGTGCCCACCAGCGCGCCTGATCGTCGGATCCGCCGGTCAGGTCGGCGTGGATGGCTTCGGCCGAGCGGGTCAACTGTTCCAGCAGGAGGCGTACCACCGCGAGCGAGGCCGGCGACAGGCCATGGGCGAGCTCGTTTGCATCGCGATAGTGCTTCTGAAACCGAGCCCGCGTCGCCAGCGCACGCTCGCCAGCGGCCGCCTCGAGTATCCCGATGGTGTCGCGCAGGCCATCCAGCCAGCGCGGCCCAAGTATTGGCCTGTCGAGCAGCGCGATCAGACCTGGCCGCAAGGTCAACAGGTGAGCCGCCAGGTTGCCGCTGTCCACCGTCGAGATATACGCCGGGTGCAGCGGCTGCAGCGACACGGTGTCGTACCAGTTGTAGAAATGGCCGCGGTGGCGTTCCAGTCCGGCCATCGTCTCCAGTGTGTGGGCGGTACGTTCGATTATTTGCCCGGTCGGGATGTAGCCGAAATCGTGGGCCGCCAAGTTCGCCAGCAGCGACAGGCCCATGTTGGTCGGTGAGGTTCGGTGTGCCAACCCGGCGCTGCGGTATTCCTGATAGTTGTCCGGCGGCAGCCAGTGGTCCTCCGGGCCGACGAACGTCTCGAAGAAGGCCCAGGTCTTGCGTGCGATGCGCCCCAGGAAAAGGGACTGCTCGGCACTCAGTCGGACCTCGTGGCGTGCGAGCGGCCGGCTGAACCACCAGGCGATGGCCGGCGAGACCAGCCAAAGGAAGAGGATGGGACCGGCCACGAGCAGCATGGCCGGAGCAGATGCCGCCAGGTAAATGGTCGTGCCTACCGCAAGCGTGGGGCCGAACCCCATGGTCTGGAACGAGGCGGGTAGATCGCTACGGCTCGCCAGCTCCTGGTCGCCGGAAGCGTTCCATTCCAACAGCCGCTTGTGCGAGATCAGCAGGCGCCAGAGGGTGCGCAGGACCGCATCCAGACTGTAGAACGCCTCGTACGGCAGCGTCGCCAGGGCAAAGACCGCCTGAGCCAGGCGCTGGCCGCCGAGCTGGGCGCTGGCAGCAAGATGCCGGCCCCGATGCATGTCATCAGGTTTGCGTATCAGGTCCGGCAGCATGGACAACAGTGGTGGGATCAGAAAGACGCTGAGCAGTGCCGCAGTCCATAACGTGGCGGCTGAGAGAAGCGTCCACCCCAGCAACAGGAGCAGTGTCAATGCGGCCGGCACCAGGCTGCGGCGCAGGTTGTCGAACAATTTCCAGCGCGACAGCGAAGATAACGGGTTGCGGCCACGCCGGCCGTCGGGACCGCGCAGCCACGGCAGCAGCCATCCGGCAAGCTGCCAGTCGCCGCGAATCCAGCGATGGCGACGGTTGACGTCGGCACCGTAGCGAGCCGGGTATTCCTCATACAACTGCACGTCGCTCAGTAGTCCCGCACGGGCGTAACAGCCCTCGAGCAGGTCATGGCTGAGGATGCGGTTGTCGCGGAAGCGGCGCTGGGTCGATTGCTCGAAGGCCTCGACCTCGTAGATGCCCTTGCCGATGAACGAGCCTTCCTGGAAGGCATCCTGATAGACGTCGGAAACGGCGCGCGTGTAGGGATCGATGCCGGGCTCGCCGCCATTGAGCCGGGCATAGCGAGACAGCGGGGTATCAGGCAGGCTCGCACTCACGCGCGGCTGCAGGATGCCGTAGCCTTCTACGACCCGCCCCAGGTCCGGGTCGAAGAGCGGACGATTGAGCGGGTGCGCCATGGTACCGACGAGCTGACGCGCGGCATCGCGCGGCAGTTGCGTGTCGGTGTCCAGGGTGATCACGTATTTGACCATAGCGAGCGATTCGGTGGCACCGACCAGCAGCGAAAAGCTGTCGCGCTTGCCCTCCCGCAGCAGGGCATTCAGATCCGCCAGCTTGCCGCGCTTGCGCTCGTGGCCCATCCAGATTCCGTCGTGGGGATTCCAGCGACGCGGGCGATGCAGCAGAAAGAAGACATCGTTGCGGCCCTCCGCGTATCGCGCGTTCAACGCCTCGATCCGCTCCCGGGCCAGTTGCAGCAGTGGCTCATCCTCGGCCAGGGTTTCCTCGGCAGCGTCACGCAGGTCAGTCAGCAGGGCGAAATGCAGATTCACGTCGCGATTGGCCAGAAAGCGGACTTGCAGCGCCTCGACCAGACTCTCGATGTTGTGCGGACTGGTCAGCATGGTCGGCACCACCACCAGAGTGCGTGCTTCCGGCGGAATGCCCGTGGAAAAATCCATGCGCGGCAATGGATGCGGAGAGAGCAGAAGGGTGGTCAGCCAGTTCACCAGTGCGCAGGCGAGCTGGCTGCCGGCCGCCACGGCGAACAGCCCGAGCGGAAGCAGTGCCCAGACCGCTACCCGGCCCCGCGCTTCGGCGAGGAGGCCGGCTGCCAGGAGCAGCGTGAGCAGCAGGATGGCGCCCAGATACAGCCATAGCGGCAATCGGCCCGCACTGCGCCGAAAACTTGCGGCCAGCGGCAAGCGCGTGCCTGCCTCCCTTTCCAGTTCCTGCCGGCCACGGCCGATCAGGTAGTAGCCGACATGGGCCGTCCGGTCGCGCTCGTCGCCGCGATCCGCCGCGGCCTGCGCCAGTTCGATGGCGCGGCGAGCCACCCCGTCCTCGTCCAGGGCGCCGGTCTTACCCACGGCCTCGACGACGTGGCGGTAGCGGTCGCGGCTGGCGAAATCCATCCTGGCGTAGGCCTTGCCGGGGTCGTTGCACAGGGTCTGATGGACCACGCTCGTGCCTTCGACGAATTCGCGCCAATCCATCGTGCCAAGAAAGCGCAGGCTGCCGATGCTGTTGCTGACGGAAACTTGGTCGGCGGCCTGATGCTGATTGCCTGCGCGCACCGATTGCTCGATGCTCAGGTCCGACTCGGCCAGTTGCTGTTCGATCCAGGTCAGCGGCAGGGCCAGGGTGGCGCCTTGTCCCTGCAGGCGGCGCGTCAGTTCCGACACGAACGGCGGCGTCATGGGCGGCTTTGAACGGGCCATGTCCGCGATCACCAGGATCAGGTTCTTCGGGTCCCGGTGGGCGGTTTCGGTCAGTTGGTCCGCCCAGGCGACGGCCAGATCACGCTCCAGCCTGCCGCCGGCAATGCGCACCGCGACCCGACGCAGATTCTCGATCAAGGCCAGACGCAACATGATGGGAATGGCCCACAACTCGCCCAGCCGCAGCGGCGTGACGGTCTGATAGGCCTGGACGAAGCAGCTCAGGCTGTCCGGGTCCACCCGGCCATCGCCATGGGCGATGGTTTCCAAGGCGATGTCGTAGACACGCGGCAGCCCGCGCGATGGACCTTCGACCAGGCTCGGCAATTCCCTGCTGTAGCCCTTGGGTAGATGGCGCCGGGCGATGCGGATATGTTCTTCGGCGAGATAGAAGTTGTCGAGCAGCCATTCCGCGGCCGGGGTGATGCGGTGCTTCGCCGCGACTGCCGCCGTCAACTGGTTGCAGGTTCCGGTTAGCACGTCCCTGTTAGCCGCCAGTCGGCCCAGCAGCTGATCCGGAACGCGCCAGGCGGCCAGCCGGTGCGAGGTTGCGAGGCGCACGCCGTGCTGCGCCATTTGATCGCTACTGAACAGCTCAGCACGCAGTGGCGGCTCTTCTTCGTCGCCATTGGCAGGCACGCCGCATGGCTTTGGATCCGCGCCGGTCAAACAGGCCCGGATCCGGCTCGAATGACGGTAAATCTTAGCGTTGAAGGCCATCCAAGAGGAGCCTATGCCGTTCTCCTGACCGCTCCGCGAACGGTCGTTGCAACACGCGACAGGGGGTCGAGGTGAAGATGACTGGGATCGGAGTGCCCGGAGCGGCTTAGCCCCAACGCCCGGGAGTCATTACCGGGGGCAGCGCTGAAAGGAAATGGATGTTTTGGTCACACTTCCTAGTTTTTCCATTATACACCCGGTTCATATTGATCCGGTTGGCAGCCGAGTTGCCATTTAGGCGCATATCCTGCCTTCGTCGACCGCTATCTGTTAATGTGCCGTCATAGCCGTCGCACGCCGTCATCGGGCCGCCGTGGGTCCGGTTCGGGCAGTTCGGGTACGATCTCTCTACGGAGCGACGGCAACCCACGGTTCTTCCCGTGATCCTTTTTTGCCGGGGATGTCGATTCACACGATCTGTTCGAATAGGATCTAGCGTTCCGTATGCCTCCGCTGGCAGTGTGGACAGGTCGGTCGATTCGGCGCAAGCCGGTCGATGAGTACTGCGGCGCTGCACGACGGGCAACGGCCGAGCCCGATAATCCGGTTCTTGGCGATCCGGATAACCAAGGGAGAAGTTCCTGAAATTCAACGTCGCACTGAAGAAAGCATGTCCTAAACGCTCCGTAGGTCGAGCATAGACGTTCACCGAACTCCAGGATCAGCAGTCTGGGCCGCGGCGGGCGCACCAGGTTGCCCGGCAATCCGCTCGAAGGAGTGTCTGCGCGCCTTTGCCGCGAACACGCCGGGCCCTGAGCCGAGCAACGTCCGCGCGGAGCCGAAAGCGCCGCGCGGCAGGTCCTCGCGATAGCGGTAAACCAAGCAAGACCAGGAGTTCGGTCGTCCCGCTCCCGGACGGTTGGCGCGTAAAGAACTCCGGCTGGATCTGTCTGCGTGATCCCCGGGGATGCTCGACTCTCGGTGTGCACGCCGAGGAAAAGCCGGCATCGAGGTCAGCGTGAGAACGCTCAGCGTCCGTGCCGCACAAGCTGGCGCTTGAGCACGACGATTCTAGCCTGCAGATCCCCGTTCTCCGCCAGCGCGGCTTTCAGTCGCGCGGCCAGGTACGCAACTGCAACAATGAGACTGACGATGAGCGTAACTTTCACGTCACTCTGCTCGAATCAGCGGCCGGAACGACAGCCGCATCTCCGCTGAGGCGCGCCGAGCGCCGCTGCTGTTCCTCGCGCACTTGGTCAAGCGCGAGATCGGTTTGGTGTGCGACAAAGCCGATCAAGCGGTGATTTGCATCGCGAGGCAGCTTCAATCCGTGTCGCCGTTCCCAGAGGCGGATGCGTTCCGCGGGTGTTCTGTGGGCGGAAGTCTGCTCTAGAAGCTCCTCCTGCTTGCGCTTCAGCCGCTCGCTCTGCTCCAGAGCGATGCGCGCCCGATGATCCGTCATCCAGTTGCCGGAGGATGCTGCCGCCGGGCCAAGATGCCGGCCCAGGCCTGTCCCAACGTTGATCGGCGGTGAGCCGATAAGTGACTGAAGGTATTGGGGAAATCGTGATTTTGAGGGTGTTAACGATTTCGGCCCCAGTAGGTGGCATTGTGATCCCCGGACGGGTCTCCGGGGGGCGTGACGATGCACGCGGGGAAGCTGGTTTTTGCGCAGCTGATGGATCACCTGCCGCCGATGGTGTTCGAGCGCTGTGTGGCGCGGTACGGCGGCAATCACAAGGTCAAGAGCTTCACGTGCATGGATCAGTACCTGTGCATGGCGTTCGCGCAGCTGACCTTTCGGGAGAGTCTGCGCGACATCGAGGCGTGCCTGCGCTCGCAGGCCGATCGGCTCTATCACATGGGTATCCGGGGTCGGATCTCCCGCAACACCCTCGCCAATGCGAACGCCACGCGCAATTGGCGCATCTACGCCGACTTCGCCCAACGTCTGATCGGTATTGCTCGCAAGCTGTATGCCGAGGAGCCCTTCGGGGTCGATTTGGCGAACACCGCCTACGCGCTGGACTCCACAACGATCGATCTGTCGTTGTCGCTGTTCCCATGGGCGCCGTTTCGCTCGACCAAGGCGGCGGTGAAAATGCACACGCTTCTGGATCTGCGCGGCAACATTCCCAGTTTCATTCACATCAGCGACGGGAAGCTCCACGACGTCAACATCCTCGATCAGCTGATTCCGGAAGCCGGGGCGTTCTACGTGATGGATCGCGGCTACATCGATTTCGCGAGACTGCATCGGCTGCATCAGGCGGGCAGCTTCTTCGTCACGCGCGCAAAGAAGAACATGGATGCGCAGCGCCGATACTCTCATCCCGTGGATCGATCCACGGGCGTGCGCTTCGATCAGACGCTCGTCCTGCAGGGCAACCAGTCTGCCAAGGACTACCCGCAACCGCTGCGCGGTATCCGCTACAAGGACCCCGAAACCGGCAAGCGACTGCTGTTCATCACCAACAACACCGCTCTGCCGGCGCCGAGCATCTGCGCTCTGTACAAAGCCAGGTGGCAGGTGGAGCTCTTCTTTCGCTGGATAAAGCAGCACTTACGCGTCAAAACCTTCTTCGGTACTACCGAGAACGCCGTGAAGTCTCAAATCTGGATTGCCGTATCGGTTTACGTTCTGGTGGCCATCGTGCGAAAGCGGCTGAACCTCTCCCGCAGCCTCTACGAAATCCTACAGATTTTGAGCCTCAACCAGTTCGAGAAAACCCCGCTGGACATGCTGCTTTCTCGGTGCGCCGAGGCGCCAAATGGCCATCAATCAGCCAACCAGCTGATTTTGTTCGAATAACGTTGGGACAGGCGTGGCAGAATCTATAAACTTTTCTGGCCCAGCCTTCGTGATCTTCGGCAACTCGAAACGGTTGCGCCCTGCATTAAGAACGGTGGAGATTGTGCATGAACCCTGAGCGGAAAT
>JAJZRT010000141.1 GCA_021802595.1 Pseudomonadota bacterium | reverse complement strand
CGGGTTGGTGTCCAGTTGCGGCGCGGACGGCAGCCAGCCCATGCGCTCGGCGCGCACGTTGAAGTCGATCAGCCGGTAGTCGCCCAGATCCTTGCTCGCGGTAGGCGACAGGATTTCCGCCGCCGCCAGCTTCTCGTGACGCCACTGGCTGGTGTGGGCGTAGAAGAAGGACGTGCCGTTCATCTGGCGCGACGGGCGATGCCAGTCGAGGCCAAAGGCCAGCGGCGCCCACCCGGTTTGCGGCCGCAGTTTTTCCTGTCCCACGTAGTGAGCCCAGCCGCCGCCCGACTGGCCGATACAGCCGCACATCATCAAGAGGTTCATGATGCCGCGGTAGATCATGTCGTTGTGGTACCAGTGGTTCAACGCCGCGCCGAGGATGACCATGGACTTGCCGCGGGTCTTGTCGGCGTTGTCGGCGAACTCGCGGGCGACCGTGATGATATCGGCGCGGGGCACGCCGCAGTGCTTCTCGGCCCAGGCCGGCGTGTAGGGTACGTTGTCGTCGTAGCTGCCGGGAATGTTGGGGCCACCGAGGCCGCGGTCGACGCCGTAGTTGGCCAGCGTCAGGTCGTAGACGGTGGCAACACGCACGTCCTTGCCGCCGACGCTGATGACCTTGACCGGCAGCTTGCGGGCGAGCAGCTCGTCGTGGTCTTCGCCGCCGAAGTAGGGCAGCGATACCTCGACGACCTCGTCGTGGCTACCCAGCAGGGTCAGTTGCGGCTTCACCTCTTTGTTCGAGTAGCCGTCGCGCATTTCCAGGTTCCACGCGCCGGACTGGCCCCACCTGAATCCGATCGAGCCGTTGGGCGCCACGAGATAGCCGGTATTCTCGTCGTAGATCACCGTCTTCCACTCGGGGTTGTTGTCCTGGCCCATATTGCCGGTAAGGTCGGAGGCGCGCAGGTAGCGGTCGGCGATGAGCATGCCTTCGTGTTCCTTGAGCATCACCAGCATCGGCATGTCGTTGTACTGGCGGCAGTAGGAATCGAAGTATTCACTGCGGTTCTTGGCGTGGAATTCGCTCAGGATGACGTGGCCCATCGCCAGCGCCAGCGCGGCGTCGGTGCCCTGCCTGGGCGCGAGCCAGATGTCGCCGAACTTGACCATTTCGCCGAAGTCGCTCGATACCGCCACGGTCTTGGTGCCCTTGTAGCGCACCTCGGTATAGAAGTGGGCGTCCGGCGTACGCGTCTGCGGCACGTTCGATCCCCACACCATCAAATACGTGGAGTTGTACCAGTCGGCCGATTCCGGCACGTCGGTCTGCTCGCCCCACACCTGCGGGCTGGAGGGGGGAAGGTCGCAATACCAGTCATAGAAGGACAGGGGGGTGCCGCCGATCAGCGACATGTAACGCGAGCCCGCCGCATAGCTCACCATCGACATGGCGGGAATCGGCGAGAACGCGGCGATGCGATCCGGGCCGTATTCCTTGATGGTGTAGACGTTGGCGGCGGCGATCATCTCGGTCACCTCGTCCCACTTGGCGCGCACGAAGCCACCCTGGCCGCGCACCGATTTGTAGCGCCTGGCTTTCTCGGGGTTCTGGCTGATTGATTTCCATGCCGCGACCGGGTCCATGGTCTTGCGCGCCTCGCGCCACATTTCCATCAGGCGGCCGCGGATCAGCGGATATTTCACGCGCTGCGCCGAATACACGTACCAGGAGTAGCTGGCGCCCCGGGGGCAGCCGCGCGGCTCGTGGTTGGGCAGGTCGGGGCGGGTGCGCGGGTAGTCGGTCTGCTGGATTTCCCAGGTGATGAGGCCGTTCTTGACGAAGATGCGCCAGCTGCACGAACCGGTGCAGTTCACGCCGTGGGTCGAGCGCACCACCTTGTCCTGCTGCCAGCGGCTGCGGTAGGCGTTCTCCCAGCTGCGGTCTTCGTTGGTGACCACGCCGTGGCCGCCGGCATACTCCGAGGTGGTCTTCTTGAAGAACGCCAATCGATCGAGAAAGTGACTCATTCTTTTGCTCCTTGCGAGTTTGGTTCCGTGCTCAGGGGTTCTTTACGTAGGCGTTCTTGCGCAGATAGAACCACCAGTTCAGCACCAGGCACACGGCGTAGAAGATGGCGAATCCATACATGGCGTTTTGCGGGCTGCCGGCCTTGATCTGTTCACCGATCACGACCGGGGCGATGAAGGCGCCGTAGGCGGCCACCGCCGAGGTCCAGCCCAGCACCGGACCGGCCTGCTGACGATCGAAGATGTAGCCGACGGAACGGAAGGTCGAGCCGTTGCCGATGCCGGTGGCGGCGAACAGCACCACGAAGACGACCAGGAACTGCGTGAAGAAGATTTCGGGCGTGGCCGACATATAGGCCTGCATCATGATCCAGCCGGCGTAGGCAGAGGCGACGACCATGACGGCGGAGATGACCTGGGTGACGATCGAACCGCCCCACTTGTCCGAAATCCAGCCGCCCACCGGGCGCAGCAGCGACCCGATGAAGGGACCGATCCAGGCGTAGGTCAGCGCGGACGGCGCGTTGGGGTTCTTGACGTGGGTCCAGGTATGGGTCACCGCATCGAAGGTGTGCTGCTCGCCGAAAATGACCGTGATCGCCAGCGGCAGCGCCATCGAGAATCCGATGAAGGAACCGAAGGTGACGAGGTAGAGCGCCGTCAGCGACCAGGTGTGCTTGTTCTTGAAAATGGCGAACTGCTTGCCGATGTTCTCCTTCATGGCGCCGAATGCGGCCAGCTTCATGATCAGCAGCGTGGCGGCGATGATGAGCGGCATCGCCACCCACATGTTGAGCAGCCCCAGCCCGGTGGGCGCCGGCAGATAGAGGTAG
The DNA here is from genome assembly GCA_021802595.1 of Pseudomonadota bacterium. The sequence continues at coordinate 5,291 of JAJZRT010000141.1, read as the reverse complement.
AGGCCGCCGATGGCGGGAATGAAGGCAAGGGTATACAGCCAGGTCACCTTGAGGAAGGCGGACAGCGTGCCGTTGAGGTCGGGCGAGACCGGCCGCAGGTTGTTCATGCCGAACCATGTGATGACCGCCAGCGGAACCAGCGACAGCAGCCAGGCAAAACCGGCGTTCTGAATGAAGGTTGGCGTGCCGGCTTTGATCTTGCCGAAGATCCAGCCGCTGTCCTTGACCAGGGTCATGGGCTCGCCGCCCAGCGCGCCGAAGATGCTGACCGTCATCACCAGCGGAATCACGATCTGCATCGTGGTCACGCCGAAGTTGCCGAGGCCGGCGTTCAGGCCGAGCGCCGTGCCCTGCAAACGCTTGGGAAAGAAGGAGCTGATGTTGGACATCGAGCTCGCGAAGTTGCCGCCCCCCACGCCCGACCACAGCGCCATCAGCTGGAACGACCACAAGGGCCAGTCGGGATGCTGCAGGACGATGCCGGTGCCGATGGCGGGGGCCAGCAGCATGGCGGTGGTGAGGAAGATGACGTTGCGCCCGCCCGCCAGGCGGATGAAGAAGGACGACGGAATACGCATGGTCGCGCCGGCCAGCCCCGAAATCGCGGTCAGCGTGAACAGTTCCTCCTTGCTGAACGGAAAGCCCAGGTTGGACATCTGCACCGTGATGATTCCCCACATCAGCCACACGGCGAAGCCGCAAAGCAGCGCCGGCACGGAAATCCACAGATTGCGGTAGGCAATCTTCTTGCCGGTCGATTCCCAGAAGGTCGGGTCTTCCGGGTTCCATTCATTGATATTGGTAGGCATGGTGCTTTCCTCTTCTAAGTTGACCAACCAGGCCGCGCACTGCCAGCCCGTAGCTCTGCTACTCCATGCGGTCTGCGAGCCGCGCCCGCGCCAGTTCCCGGGCTGCATCCATCGGGCGCACTTCCGTCCAGTACATCCACATCAGCGACACCCACACCACGCCGAACATCAGCATGAAGGCGGAGGAGCGGATGCCGGTCAGGTCGACCAGTGCGCCGAACAGGATCGGCATCAGGAAGCCGCCCAGGCCGCCGGCCAGCCCGACCACGCCCGAAATCACGCCGATGTTGTCGGGGTAGTCGTCGGAGATGTACTTGAAGACCGAGGCCTTGCCGAGCGCGAAAACCACGCCGAGAGTAAACAGGATGACGGTGAACAGCGTCGCATCAAGGCCGAAATGGAAGGTGAGCGGGCCCTTGACGGTCTGGATGGTGATGTCGCTCTGCGGGTAGGACAGGAAGAACAGGCAGACCAGCGATATCCACAACACCCACCACGTCATGGTGTGGGCGCCGAACCTGTCGGAAAAATACCCCCCGACCGCGCGCAACACCCCGCCCGGGATGCTGAAGGCGGCCGCCAGCATCGCCGCCGTCTTGAGATCGAAGCCGTATTCGCTGACGTAGTACTTGGTCATCCACAGCGCCAGCGCCACATAGCCGCCGAACACGATCGAGTAGTACTGGCTGTAGCGCCACACCTTCGGGTCCTTGAAGGTGGCCAGCTGCTCGCGGATTGTCACGTGCTTGCCGACCTTGTGCGCGGGGTCGCTGTAGGTGAAGAACCAGAACACGATGGCGGTCACTGCCATCAGCACCGCATACACCCTGGGCACCATCGTCCAGCCGTAGCCGACCACGATGATGGGCGCGAGCAGCTTGGTCAGCGCCGCCCCGGTGTTGCCTGCACCGAAGATGCCCATGGCCAGCCCCTGCTTCTCGCGGGGAAACCAGCGCGCGCAATAGGCGATGCCGACGGTGAACGAGCCGCCGGCCATGCCGACGAACAACCCCGTCACCAGGAAATGCCAGAATTCGTGTGCCCACGAGAGCAGCCAGATCGGGATGACCGTTGACAGCATCAGGATGAACATCACCACGCGCCCGCCGAACTTGTCCGTCCACATCCCCAGCGGAACGCGGATCAGGGAACCGGTCAGCACCGGCGTGGCGATCAGGATGCCGAACTCGGTTTCGTTCAGGCCCAACTGCTGCTTGATGGGCACGCCGATGACGGCGAACATCATCCAGATCATGAAGCACACCGTGAACGCCAGCGTGCTCATGATGACGACCGACCATGCCTTGTATTGTTGCGTTGCCATAACCCACCTCGCAGTCCGGGTTGGTGCGATAAAAAGACCTTGGTGTGTTTTTTACGCCATGGAGCACCCGGTTGCTAGATGCGTCCGGACATGAAAATCCGGCCGGCTACCTCTTAAGAGGTATGGGGGGTATTTTGTAGTTCGTTGTTTCTTGGGCTTTATTTATTCGTTGTCGGTCGGGAGGGCAGCCCTCGGCGAAGAAGAGGTATACCCTTTTATCCCGCCCTGCCCGAGTTGGGGTGGTTTACGCTTGGAATGGGCAATGACTGCTTCGCATGGAGAAAACACGTGGGTCGCTTGATGTCGAATAAGCTGCAGAACTCCCTGCTGTTGCGGCTGGGCGGCATGTTTGCCGCCATCACCGTGCTGGCGGTGGCCAGCATGTCCACCTCGTGGATGGTGGCGGAAACCACCCAGGGCAGCGGTCAGGCGATCAACCTGGCCGGCAGCCTGCGGATGCAGAGCTGGCGCATGGCGTCGATTTACCAGCGTCTGCAGCAGGATGGAAACCCCGAATACCGGCAGGACCTGGAGCAGGCCATCCGCCACTTCGAAAGCGACCTCAGGGCGAGTCCCATTCTGGCTGCACTGCCGGGCGATGAAACCGCCCCGCTCAGGCAGGTTTACCGGCAGGTTGAAAACCGCTGGCGCGCGCAGATCAAGCCCGGGCTGCTCGGGCTGCCGGCCACGGGGGCAGATGCGGCCGTCCTGGACAACATCCCCGAATTCGTCGCCCGCATCAACGACCTGGTCAAGCAGATCGAAGAAGCCGCCGAAGCGAAAATCCTGGTCATGCGCGTCATTCTCGGCGTGGCGGTCATTGCCAGCCTGCTCGTGGTGATCCTGTCCATCTACCTGGTCAACAACATCCTGGTTCACCCCCTGCGCGGCCTGCTGCAACTGGCCGACCAGATCGGCCAGGGCAATCTTGCCGCACGCACCGACCTGGCCGGCGAAGACGAAATCGGGCGGCTGGGACAGGCCTTCAACCACATGGCCGAAGATCTCTCCAGGCTGTACCAGAACCTGGAAGGGCGGGTGGAAGAGAAGACCGCCGAACTCACCATCGCCAACCGCTCGCTGGAACTGCTCTATCACTCCATCGCCCGGCTCTACAACGGACCGGTGGCGCCGGACACCTATGCCATCCTGCTGAATGACCTGGAAAACGTGCTCGGCGTCGGACACGGGCTGGCCTGCCTGGTGGAAGCCGGCGAGACACGCGCACGGGTGATCGCCAGCACGCTGCAGCCGGGGCGCGGCGATGCCGACCTGTGCGGCCTGATGAGTTGCGCCGAATGCCTGGCCCATCCGGCGCTGACCGTGCATCCGCTCGGCGGCGGGCGGCGCGTGTTGTCGCTGCCGCTGCGCGATACCGAGCAGGATTACGGCGTGCTGCAGCTTGAAATGCCGCCGGGCAGGGAACTGGCGCCCTGGCAGAGCCAGTTGCTGGATGCGCTGTCGCGTCACATCGGCATCGCCATCGGCACCGCCCGGCGCACCGAGCAGAACCGGCGGCTGTCGCTGCTGGAAGAACGCGCCGCGCTGGCGCGCGAATTGCACGACTCGCTGGCGCAGTCGCTCGCCTACATGAAAATCCAGGTCAGCCGGTTGAAGCCCTTCGTTGAACGCCCGGGCGCCGGCGGCGAGGCCGGCGAGGTGCTGGCCGAACTGCGCGAGGGCCTCAACAGCGCCTACCGTCAGTTGCGCGAACTGCTCACCACCTTCCGCCTGCGCATCGAAGGCGAAGGGCTGGCCGCCGCGCTGCAATCGACGGTGGCCGAGTTCACCAGCCGCGGCGATATCCCGATTACCCTGGAAGTGCATCTGGCCGGCTGCACGCTCACCCCCAACGAGGAAATCCACGCCCTGCAGATCGTGCGCGAGGCGCTCTCCAACGTGCTCCACCACGCCCAGGCGCGGCAGGCGGACATCCGCGTGCTGTGCAACAGCGACGGTTCGGTGTCGGCGACCGTGACCGACGACGGCATCGGCGTCCGTCAGCCGGCAGGTGCGCATCATTACGGCATGACGATCATGGAAGAGCGGGCACGGAATCTGGGCGGCACGCTGAGCGTCGAGAGCCTGCCTGCCTTCGGCACCCGCGTCACCCTGCATTTCATGCCGAGCGCCCGGCGCGACGCCATTCCCATTCATCCCGTTCAACTGCCCAGCCACCCATGAGCCAGTCCGATCCCCAGACCATCCTGGTCGTCGACGACCATCCGCTGTTCCGCAAGGGCGTGATCCAGCTGATCCAGGCCGCACCGGAATTCCGCTTCGTCGGCGAAGCGCCCAGCGGCAAGGAAGGCCTCCAGCTGGCACATGCGCTGCATCCCGACATGATCCTGCTCGACCTCAACATGAAGGACATGAACGGCGTCGACGTGCTGAAGGCGATCAAGGACGACGGTCTCGATTCCCGCGTCATCATGCTGACCGTCTCCGACCAGGCGGAAGACCTGATGGCCGCGCTGCAGGCCGGTGCCGACGGCTACCTGCTGAAGGACATGGAGCCGGAAGACCTGATGCAGCAGCTGGGCGAAGCCGCGCGCGGCAAAATCACCATCAGCGAGCGCCTCACCCAGCTGCTGGTCACTGCCCTGCGCGAAAAGAGCCGGCCCGCCACCCCCGCCGAAGCGGGGCTGACCGAGCAGGAAAACCGCATCCTCGAACACCTGATCGACGGCAAGAGCAACAAGCTGATCGCCCGCGACATGGGCATTGCCGAAGGCACGGTGAAAGTCCACGTCAAGCATCTGTTGAAGAAGCTCAACCTGCGTTCGCGCGTGGAAGCGGCGGTGTGGGCGGATCGCAGCCGACGCCAGACCAAGGGCTGACATCCTTGCTTTTTCGGAGTCCACGCTCTTCAATGAAAGCCGGGCGAGCGCAAAGGAAACGCTGAACAACTTGCCGTTTGTCCTGAGCTTGTCGAAGGACTTGTTCAGCGATTCCCAAAGAGTCGGAGTCCACGCTCTTCAATGAAAGTCGGGCGAGCGCAAAGGAAACGCTGAACAACTTGCCGTTCGTCCTGAGCTTGTCGAAGGACTTGTTCAGCGATTCCCAAAGAGAAGGAGGACATCATGTCAGTCGGCGAACTCTGCAACCGCGAGGTGGTGATCGCGGAAAAAGCGCGTCCCGGGACCGAAGCTGCGCAC
>JAJZRT010000140.1 GCA_021802595.1 Pseudomonadota bacterium | reverse complement strand
CTATTTCTTCATCGGCTACAGCATTGCCTACGGCATCAGCTTTTTTTCCAGTGCCGAAGTGCTGTCAGCCAAAAATGGCTATGACCTGGTCAAGTTCTTTTTCCTGCTGACGTTTGCGGCGGCCATTCCGGCCATCGTGTCGGGCGGCATCGCCGAGCGCGCGCGCTTCAGCCCGCAATTGGCGGCCACCTTCGCTCTGGTCGGCGTGGTCTACCCGTTTTACGAGGGCATCGTCTGGAACGGCAACTACGGCATCCAGGATTGGCTTGCGGCCAGCGTCGGCGCCAAGTTCCATGACTTCGCCGGGTCGGTGGTGGTGCATGCGGTGGGCGGCTGGATCGCCTTGCCGGCAGTGCTGCTGCTGGGCGCACGACGCGGGCGCTATACCAGGGATGGCATGATCTCGGCACACCCGCCGTCAAACATCCCTTTTCTTGCACTCGGTGCCTGGATCCTGACGGTAGGCTGGTTCGGCTTCAATGTGATGTCGGCTCAGTTGATCGAGGCGGTATCGGGCCTGGTGGCGGTGAATTCGCTGATGGCGATGGTGGGTGGCACGCTGGTCGCACTGGTGGCCGGCCGCAACGACCCGGGCTTCATCCATAACGGCCCGCTGGCTGGGCTGGTGGCCGTGTGCGCGGGGTCGGACCTGATGCATCCGCTTGGCGCGCTGGTGACGGGCGGCATTGCGGGCGCGTTGTTCGTGTGGATGTTCATGGTGACGCAGAACAAATGGAAGATCGATGACGTGCTGGGCGTATGGCCTTTGCACGGACTGTGCGGCGCCTGGGGCGGGATTGCCGCCGGTATTTTTGGCAGCAAGGCACTGGGCGGGGTGGGCGGGGTCAGCCTGGCGGCCCAGCTGATCGGCACGCTGGGCGGCGTGGCCGTCGCGGCACTCGGCAGCCTGGTGGTGTATGGCACCCTGAAGCGGCTCGTGGGCCTGCGACTGGATCCCGAGTCCGAATTCAATGGCGCCGACCTCAGTATCCACAAAGTGTCCGCCACGGCCGAACGCGAGACCAGCTGGTAGTCGATCTAGTTTTTCTGTTTCTGCTTCTGTCTCAGATACCGGCTGCGCTCGATGCGCAGCTGGTCGAGTTGACGGTCGACTTCGACCACGTCGGGATGTTCTTTGGTGTATTTCAGCAAAAGCATGGTGCGCCTGATGCGCAGTTCGACCCGCTTCTTGTCGAGGCTGGCAAGGTAGGCATCCGGTTTGGCCGGGGCGGGCGTGGCGACGGCTCCTTCGGGCGGTGATGCACCCTGTCCGGGGGAGGGCGATGCGGACTGCTTGCCCGGGGTAGCGCTGGCGGCGGGCGGTGTAATGGCAGGCTGCCTGGGTGCAGGCGCTGCCTGGGGAGGCGGCGCGGGCAGGAAGTGCTCGATGACGATGATCCCGAGCCCGATCAGCAGGAATATGCCGAGCGGCGTGGCAAAGGCGAGGACCCGCAGCGGGCTCGATACGCGGTCGGGAGGCAGGGGAGCCGGTTTGGACGCAGTCGGCGGGATCAATGAACGGAAGGCGCTGACCAGGGCGCGGGCATCCGGCCGGGCTTCCGGCTTCTTGTTCAGCATGAGGGTCAGCAAGCTGGCGACGCCATCCGGGAGTTGGGGTCGCAGGGTCACGGCCGTCACTGGCGATTCATTGATGACGCGATACACGATCGCGGGCAGGCTGCCGCCATCGAAGGCATAGTGACCCGTCAGCATTTCGTACAGGACGGCGCCCAGCGAAAAGATATCGGAACGCCCATCCACTTCCTGTCCCATCGCCTGCTCGGGCGACATGTAGCGCGGCGACCCCAGCATTTGCCCGGCCTGGGTGTGATCGCTGTTGGCTAGATGGGCAATGCCGAAATCGGTCAGCTTGATGCGTCCGCGCCGGCCGGTGACGACGACGTTGGCGGGTTTGATGTCGCGGTGGATGACGCCATGCTCATGGGCGAACGCCAGCGCCTCGGCCATCTGCAAGGCGGTGTCGAGCGCCAGATCCAGGGGCATCGGCCCTCCGTTCATGATATCGCGCAATGTTCTACCGGGCAGATACTCCATGGCGATATAGGCGAGCCCCCCGGCTTCGCCTACGTCATAGATGGTCACGATATTGGGATGCGACAGGCGGCCGGCACTCTGCGCTTCGCGCAGGAAACGCGCTTCCGCGTCGGCACCTTCTTGCCGCAACTCTGCAATGGGCACGGTCTTGATGGCTACCGTCCGCTCGATCAGCGGATCGCGCGCCCGGTAGACGGTGCCCATCGCGCCCTGGCCGATTTCGTCGAGGATTTCGTAACGGCCGATTTTCATTACGACAGGAACGTCAGCTCTGGCATTCCACAATCTGACCGCGCACCTCACGGCTGTCCGCACCCATCAGATACAGATACCAGGGCATCAGGTCGTCGACGCTGGGCAGGGTCTCGGGGGACAGTCCCGGGTGGGTGCGTGCGCGCAGGGTGGTTGCCACCTGGCCGGGTATCAGGGTGTTGATGCGCAGGTTTTCATCCGAGCTGAGCTCGTCGGCCCAGATGCGGGTGAGCGTTTCGAGGCCCGCTTTCGCCACGGCATAGCCGCCCCAGTAGGCACGGGGCTGATGGCCATGGGTTTCGCCGGTGAAAATGACCGACGCATCCGGCGCCTGCTGGAGCAGCGGCAGGCACGCGCGGGTGAGCGCGAAGGGGGCGATCAGATTGACCCGCATCAGGGTCTGCCACTGCTCCAGCGTTTGCAGGGTCAGTGGCGTGAGGTTGTAGAACTGGTGCGCGCTGTGCAGCAGGCCGTCGAGTCGTTTCAGGTGGTAGGTGAGGGTGCCGGCCAGGGTGTCCAGGCTGCGGTCGTCGGCAACCGCAAGGTCGTACGGAAACATGGCAGGTTCGGGGCCGCCGGCGCTGACGATTTCGTCGTACACCGCTTCGAGCTTGGCCTCGTCACGCGCGAGCAGGGCGACCGTGGCACCGTGGCGGGCGAACGCAAGGCTGGCGGCGCGGCCGAGGCCGGAACTGGCGCCGGTGACGAGGATGACGCGGCCTGCGAGGAGATCGGGGCGGGGAAGATAGTTTTTCATAGCGTTTCAAGGAGCGAGGCGGCCGATTGTACTCCGCTACGCGTTGCGCTTTCGAGCGTGGCGGGATAGGGCCCGGCCGTGTAGTCGCCCGCCAGGAAAATGCGCGGGTGAGGCGTGTGGACGGGTGGGCGCGGCATATCGGGTACGCAGCTGTAGGTTGCCTGCTTTTCGACGATGCACTTGTGCCAGCGCACGGGGCCGGGTTGAGCGATCCGTTGCAGCTGTGCTTCGGCCTGGTCCATCCAGTCCGCTGACAGATCCGCTGCGGCGCTGGCCACGAACGCCAGCAATCCGGGCTGGCCATGGCTCTGACCGCGGTCGAACACGAACTGGGCCGAGCCGTTCCCCAGGGCGAACAGTGGTCGTGGCAGTTGAAAAGCGGGGTCGTATTGCACGTAAGCCGTGGCGATGGGCTGATAGCCGAAGCGCGCCACTGCATGGCCCACCGGTTCGAGCTCGGGCACCTGCGTCGCCAGCGCGGGCAGGTGCTGCGGCGCCACGGCGAGGATGACGTGGCTGTAGGCAGAGGCATCGTCGTGCGTACCCAGCGTGACCGCATCCTGCGTGGCATCGAGGGTGGTGACGCGGCTGGCCATCCGGATCTCGCCACCGAGCGCGGTGACTCGCGCAGCAGCTGGCGCAGGCAACAGCGTCGTCAGGTCGAGGCGTGGCAGCAGCAGGTCGCTGTGCCGGGTATGTCCGCCGAATGCAGCGCGGATCACGTCGCGGAAGACCTGCGCGCTGGCCTGCTCCGGGGGGGTGTTGAGCGCGGACAGACACAGCGGATGCCACAGCAGGCGATTGAGCCTGTCAGGCTGCGTGCGGGTGAGTTCGCTGACACTGCCGGCGAGCGCCCCATCCCCGCCGCGAATCAGGGCATGGGCCCAGCGTGCCGCGGAGAGCTTTTCGTGCCAGCGGAGGCCGCGGGCGCCGAGCAGGCCGGCGGCGAGATGCAACGGTGCCGGCAGGCGCGGACAGGCGAGGCGGAAATCCGGTGGCTGTTCGAGAGTGAGCGGCAGGCGCCACAGGCCCCGGGATTCCGGCTGCAGGCGGTCGATCAGATCGAGGGTCTGCGCATACGCGCCGAGCAGGAGGTGCTGGCCGTTGTCGAGCAGGTGGCCTGCGAGTTCGACCGCACGTGCGCGGCCGCCGAGGGTGCGACTGGCTTCGTACAGCGTCACCGCGACGCCGGCCTCGGCCAGTATCAGTGCCGCAGCACAGCCGGCCCAACCGCCGCCGATGATGGCGACGCGGGGCTTGCTCGATGCGGATTTCATGGGAACAGCCAGGTTTTGCTGGCGAGCCACAGCTTGCGCAACGGCGTCAGCGAGATGCGTGCGCGCAATACGGGGAACCCGGAACGCCGGATTTCATCGAGCAGCGTGCGGTAGATCGCGGCCATGGCCAGTCCGGGTCGTTGCGCCCGGCGCGCACGGGCGGGCAGGACAGCCATTGCGCGCTGGTAGTGCGCAATGGCGCGTTCGTACTGGAACTGCATCAGGGCCTGGAATGCGGGCGTGTCGCGAGCGTTCAGCAGATCGGTCTCGGCGACGCCGAAACGCGCCAGTTCGTCCTGCGGCAGATAGATGCGACCGCGTCGTGCGTCTTCGCCAACGTCGCGGATGATGTTGGTGAGCTGGAACGCCAGTCCCAGTTCGTGTGCATAACGGCGAACGTTGCGGTCGTGCTCGCCGCGTGCGCCGTCGAAGATCGCTGCCGCGATCTCGCCCACCACGCCGGCGACACGGTAGCAGTAGAGGTTGAGCGACTTGAAGTCGGGGTAACGCGCATGATCGAGATCCATCGCCATGCCGTCGATGATTTCGAGCAGCAGTGCCGGAGGAAGGGCACGCCCCTGTGGGGTGTCGAAGAGCGCGCGGGTTGCCGGGTGTTCGGGGGCGCCGCTGGCGAAGCGGCCGATCTCGGTGCGCCACCAGTCGAGCTTGGCCTCGGCCACCTGGCGCTCGTGGCATTCGTCCACGACATCATCGAGCTCCCGGCACAGCGCGTAGAACGCGGTGATCGCACGTCGCACCTCCTGGGGCAGGAAGACGAAGCTGTAATAGAAGCTGGAACCGCTGGCCGCGGCGCGTTCCTGGCAGTACTGGTGGACATCCATGTCAGTAAAGGCCGCGCGCGAGCATGAAGAGCCAGTCCTTCGGGGTCAGCACCGGGCGGTTGTTGAAAACGCAGGCGGGGTCGGCGTGCAGCTTCCGCAGGATGGCTTCGCCGCCGCGGATCGTGACCCGGATCTCCAGTCCGATGCGGCCCTTGAGCACCCGGCCGAGCGGGGCGCCGGCCTGCAGCAACTTGCGGGCACGCTCGATCTGCTTGTGCATCATCATGTGCCACAGGCCGCGGGTGTCACCCTGGGCGATCTGTGCTTCACTGACGTGGTATGCGGCCAGTTCGTCCTGAGGCAGATAGATGCGGTCCTTCCGGTAATCCACGGCGATGTCCTGCAGAAAGTTGATCAACTGCAGGCTGCTGCAGATGGCATCGGAATAGGCCTGATGACGTGGATCGTGATCGCCGTACAGGTGCAGCATCAGGCGTCCGACCGGATTGGCCGAGCGGCGGCAGTAGTCCATGACCTCGCCGAAGTCGGCGTAGCGCTTTTTCTCCACGTCCTGCGCAAAGGCGGACAACAGGTCGCGGAACGGGGCAAGCGGAATGGCATGCGCGCGGATGGCAGCGGCCAGCGGGCCAAACACCGGGTCGGATGGCGTTTCGCCGCGCTCGATGCGGTCCAGCCCTGCGTGGTAGAGCGCCAGATGTTCCAGGCGTGCGGCGGGCGGCGCCTCGCCCTCGTCGGCAATGTCGTCAGCCGCGCGTGCAAACCGGTAAATGGCTTCCACCGGCGGACGCAGCCGCCGTGGCAGCAGCCAGGATGCAACGGGAAAGTTTTCGTAGTGATCGACCGGCACCGGCAATAAAAAACGGAATGGGAATAATGACTTAGGCGGGATGCCGGGCGGGCTTGGGTGACAGCATCGCTTTGATTATATTACACTTATTAGTTGATAGTTTTGCGGCCACGCCGCGAGAGTGGCGGAATTGGTAGACGCACTGGATTTAGGTTCCAGCGCCGCAAGGCGTGGGGGTTCGAGTCCCCCCTTTCGCACCATCAGCTTATTACCCAACCTCAAATTCAGCCAGGAAGTATTTTGATGCAAGCAAATCTTGAAGTTCTCGAAGGGCTGGTCCGCCGCCTGGACATCAGCGTGCCCATGGGGCCACTGGAAACCGAAGTGCAAAGCCGCCTCAAGCGTCTGGCGCGCAACGTCAAGATGGACGGGTTCCGTCCTGGCAAGGCGCCGCTGTCCGCCGTGGCCCGTCAGCATGGCCCTGGCGTGCGCCAGGAGGTGCTGGGTGAAACCCTGCAGGCGCGTTTTGGCGAGGCCGTGCAGGCGCATCAGTTGAAGATTGCTGGTTACCCGCGCTTCGAACCGAAAGCGGGGCAGGGCGACGCCGCAGCGGAAATGACCTTCAGTGCCAGTTTTGAGGTCTATCCTGAAGTGAAGATCGACGACCTCAGCGGCGGCAAGATCAGCCGTCCCGTTGTGAGCCTGGGTGACGCCGATGTGGCCAAGACGCTGGAGGTCCTGCAGAAACAGCGCCGCACGTTCGAGTCCACCGATCGGGCCGCCGTCGAGGGTGACCTGGTCAAGTTTGATTATCAGGGCACGGTCGATGGCGCAGCATTCGAAGGAGGCAAGGGCGAAGACTTCGCCGCGGTAATCGGCGAAGGCCGGTTGCTGAAGGATTTCGAGCAGAGCCTGACCGGGCTCAAGGCGGGCGACAGCAAGGGCTTCGACCTCACTTTCCCGGCCGACTATGCTGCCAGGGAGCTGGCCGGCAAGGCGGCGCACTTCGAGGTTCAGGTCAAGGATGTGCAGGCGCCGGTACTGCCCCCACTCGATGCGGAGTTTGCCAGGGCACTGGGTGTCGAGGACGGCGACGTCGAGAAACTCAAGGCCGAGGTGAAGTCCAATCTGGAGCGTGAAGCGAAGCGTCGCGTGCAGGCGAAGCTGAAAGACCAGGCCATGGAGCTGCTGCTGCAGAAAAGCACGCTGGATTTGCCGCAGAGCCTGGTGGAGATGGAAACCGAGCGCCTGATGAAAATGACCGAGGCGGATATGCAGTCGCGTGGGGTTCAGACCATGAAGCTGTCTGCCGATATGTTTACAGGACAGGCCGAGCGCCGGGTTCGCCTGGGACTGATCCTGGCCGAGATCGTGCAGGCGCACAAACTGGCCGCGCAGCCCGATCAGATCCGCGCGCTGATCCAGGATCAGGCACAGAGCTACGAGGAACCCGAGCAGGTGGTGCAGTGGTACTACCAGAGCCCCGAGCGGATGCACGAGATCGAGTCCCTGGCGCTGGAAGAGAATGTGGTAGCATGGGTTGCAGGTCAGGCCCAAGTGGAAGACGTGACGACCTCCTTTGAAGAATTGATGGGACGTGCCTGATGTATATGGATTTCGAACGCAAAATCATCGAGCCTCAGGGTCTGGGGCTGGTTCCCATGGTCGTCGAACAAAGCGGCCGTGGCGAGCGTGCCTACGACATCTACTCGCGCCTGCTCAAGGAGCGGGTGATTTTTCTGGTGGGGCCGGTCAACGACGCGACGGCCAATCTGGTGGTCGCGCAGATGCTGTTCCTCGAGTCGGAAAACCCCGACAAGGACATCTACTTCTACATCAACTCGCCCGGGGGCTCGGTGTCGGCCGGTCTGGCGATCTACGACACCATGCAGTTCATCAAGCCGGATGTGTCCACCCTGTGCATCGGTCAGGCGGCCAGCATGGGTGCGTTCCTGCTGACCGCGGGTGCCAAGGGCAAGCGCTACTGCCTGCCGAACTCGCGCGTGATGATCCACCAGCCGCTGGGCGGTTTTCAGGGTCAGGCGTCGGACATCGAAATCCACGCCAAGGAAATCCTCTATCTGAAAGCGCGTCTCAACGAAATGCTCGCCAAGCATACCGGGCAGAGCCTGGAAGCGATCGAGCGCGATACTGATCGTGACAAC
>JAJZRT010000139.1 GCA_021802595.1 Pseudomonadota bacterium | reverse complement strand
GCGTACAGCTTGGACCGTATGCCAGCGACGACGCGGCGCAGTCGGATCGTGCGCGGGTAAGGGAACGCCTTGACCTGAATGCGGTCCTGGTCAGACGCGATTGATCGAGGGACCGGGCATGAAGATATTCTGGCTGGGGCTGGCGCTCCTGTTTTCCGCGGCGTCATGGGCGACCCCGCCCAGCATTGCGTCGCGTGCCTGGATCGTGATCGACCAGGCGAGCGGGCGCGAACTGGCCGCCAGCCAGGCCGACCTGCCGCTGGCCCCCGCATCGCTGACGCAGATGATGACGGCCTATGTCCTGCTGGGCGATCTCCGCAGGAACAAGCTGAGCCTGGACGAGGTGGTCAGCGTGCCGCAGGCCGCCGTCGAGGCCGATGGTGCGCGCATCTTTCTCAAGCCGGGCGAAAAAGTGAGCGTGGGCACGCTGCTGCAGGGCATGCTGGTGGAGTCGGCCAGCGACGCCACGCTCTCCCTGGTGACGGCGGTCGACGGCAGCGAGGCGGCGTTCGTCGAGCGCATGAATCGCGAGGCCCGGCGGCTGGGCATGACGAAAACCCGTTTCGTGAACGCCACCGGGCTGGCGGCGCCGGGCCATGAATCGAGCGCGCGCGATCTTGCCCTGCTCGGGCGTGCCCTGGTGCGCGATTTCCCGGACCGCCTGGCCTTGTTCGGCCAGAAGGAACTGGCTTTCCAGGGCGTCACCTATTACAACGGCAATCGCCTGCTGTGGCGAGACAACACCGTGAGCGGCCTGAAGGCCGGGCGCACGCCCCAGGCGGGCTACTGCCTGGCCGCGTCGGCGCAGCGCGGCGATCAGCGCCGCATCGCGGTGGTGCTGGGTGCGCGGTCGGATGCGCAGCGCATGCAGGACGCCTTGAAGCTGCTGAACTATGGCTTCGAGAATTTCGACAGCGTGCCGCTGTACCGCGCCGGGCAAACCGTCAAGGTGGTCAACCTCTACCGGGGCGAGCGCCCGTCGGTGGGCCTGGGATTCGAGCAGGACTTCCATCTGGTGGTCCCACGGGGCGGCGCGCCGCGCGTGAAGGCGGAAGTCATCACCCGGCAACCCATCGTGGCCCCGGTGAACCGGGGGCAGCCCATGGGTACGCTGCGGCTGACGCTCGACGGCCAGCCGTTGGGCGACTATCCCCTGGTCGCCCTGCATGACGTCGGCGTGGCCGGCATCATCGGCCGCGGCTGGGACTCGCTGCGGCTGCTGTTCGCCAAATGAGCGTCTACCTGAATGGCCGCTTCCTGCCGCTCGCCGAGGCGAAGGTATCGGTGCTCGACCGTGGTTTCATCTTCGGCGACGGTGTCTACGAGCTGGTGCCGGTATATTCGCGGAAACCGTTCCGGCTCGACGAACACCTGCGCCGCCTGCAGGGCAGCCTCGACGGCATCCGCCTCGCCAATCCCCACACGGCGGCCGAATGGCGCGAGCTGATCCTGCAACTGACCAGGCTGCAGGACTTCGCCGACCAGTCGGTCTATATCCAGGTGACGCGCGGCGCGCCGGCCGCGGGACAGCCGCCGCGCGACCATGCCTTTCCCCGCGACGCGCAGCCGACCGTGTTCCTGTTCGCGCAGCCGCTGGTGACCCCCAGCGCCGCGCAAAAGGCCGCCGGAGTCTGCGCAGTCAGCGCGGTCGACAACCGCTGGCTGCGCTGCAACATCAAGGCCATCTCCCTGCTGGCCAACATCCTGCTGCGCCAGCAGGCGGTGGACGCAGATTGCGCCGAAACCGTGATGCTGCGCGACGGCTTCCTGACCGAGGGAGCCGCGAGCAATGTTTTCGTGGTGACGGACGGCGTGCTGCGTGCGCCGCCGCCGTCTGCACTGATGCTCACCGGCATCACCTACGACGTGGTACTGGAACTGGCGGCTGCGCACGGCATCCCGCACGAGGTGCGCGCGATTTCCGAGGCCGAGGTGCGCGGCGCCGACGAACTCTGGATGACCTCCTCCACCCGGGAGATCATGGCGATCGTGAAGCTGGACGGCATGCCGGTCGGCGCCGGCGTGCCGGGTCCCCTGGCCCTGCGGATGGACGCTCTGTACCAGACCTTCAAGCACGAGGTGATGCGCTCATGAGCGAACAGGAAACCCTGCTGCAATTTCCCACCGACTTTCCCATCAAGATCATGGGCGAACGACGCGACGACTTCGCGCAGACCATGGTCGGGCTGGTGCTGCGCCATGCGCCCGATTTCAGGGCCGAGACCGTCGAGATGCGCGTGTCGAGCAGCGGCAACTATCTGTCGGTGACCTGCGTGGTGCGTGCCACGTCCAAGGCGCAGCTCGATGCCCTGTACCGTGAGATCACGGCGCATCCGTGGGTGAAAATGGCACTTTGATGGCGAGCGGTGAGCAGCAAGCGGTGAGCGGCGACACGGTCGTTCGGCAGCTGGGGCGGGTCGAGTTCGAGCCGACGTGGCGGGCGATGCAGGACTTCACCGCGCGGCGCACGTCCGATACCGCGGACGAGTTCTGGATGCTGGAGCATCCGCCCGTCTACACGCAGGGCCAGGCCGGAAAACCCGAGCACCTGATCGCAGCCACCAGGATTCCCGTGGTGCCGATCGACCGTGGCGGGCAGATCACCTACCATGGCCCCGGGCAGGTTGTGGCCTACGTGCTGGTCGACCTGCGGCGGCGCGGTTACGGTATCCGCGAGCTGGTGACGCGCATGGAGCAGGCGGTGATCGATCTCCTGGCGGCGCAGGGTGTGGCCGCCGCGCGGCTGGCCGGCGCACCCGGCGTGTATGTCGACGACGCCAAGATCGCCGCGCTCGGTCTGCGCGTCCGGCACGGCTGCACGTACCATGGTCTGGCCCTCAACGTCGACATGGACCTGGCGCCGTTTGCCGCCATCAACCCCTGCGGCTACGCCGGGATGCCGGTGACGCAATGCCGCGATCTCGGCGTGACAATACCCCTGCCTGAGGCGGAGCAGGCGCTCGCCCAGCGCCTGCTGGACACGATCTATTCTTGACTGATTTAGTCGAGTATTAGTATTCTTGTAACTTCTGATGGAGTTATTCATGAGCACCGACACCCTGCCGTCCGATCCCAGACTCCTGATGCGTTCGATCATCCAGCGCATCGCCACCGGTCCGGACCTGTCCAAGAACATCAGCCGCACCGAGGCGCACCTGGGCACCAAGGCCATCATCGACAACGTGATCGATCCGGTGCAGGTGGGCATCTACTTCATTGCCCTGCGCATGAAGCGCGAGACGATGGACGAAAACCGCGGGGTGCTGGATGCGGTACTGGAAACCACCTGCCGCGTCACCGCGGCGGTCGACGAGGTGGTCGATATCGGCGATCCCTATGACGGCTACACCCGCTGCCTGCCGGCTGCGCCCTTCCTCGGCCCGCTGCTGGCCGAGTTCGGCGTGCACGTCGTCAGCCACGGCCTCGACAAGGTCGGCCCCAAGTACGGCGTCACCGCGCGTCACGTGCTGGAGGCTGCCGGTGTGCCGGTGAACCTGTCGCCCGCCGAAGCCGCTGCGCGGCTGGCCGACCCTGCGCTCGGCTGGACCTACGTCGACCAGGCGCAATCCAACCCCGGCCTGCACAACCTCATCCCGCTGCGCGCGCAGATGATCAAGCGCCAGGTGCTGACCACGGTGGAAGTGCTGTCCAAGCCGATTGCCGGTAAAAAACTGACGCATTTCGTCACCGGCTACGTGCACAAGCCCTACCCGCCGGTGTACGCCGACCTCGCGCGCGAGGCCGGCTTCGACACCGCCTGCATCGTGCGCGGCGTCGAAGGCGGCGTGATTCCCTCGCTGCGCCAGACCGGCAAGTATTTCCATTACCGCGACCGCGGCGCCGAGGTCGAGGCGAACATCGATCCGGTCGCGCTCGGCATCGACCAGCCGGTGCGCGCGGTGCCGTTGCCCGGCTCGGTTGCCGGCGAAGCGGGCGAGGACGAGATCGTCGCCGCGATCGACATCAAGGCCACCGCGCACGCGGCCGCCGAAGCGGGCATCCTGGCGCTCAAGGGCGACAAGGGCGCGACCTACGATTCGCTGGTGCTGGCCGGCTCCATCATCCTGCATCACGTCGGCAAGGCGGCCAGCGTGGCCGACGCGGCAACGCAGATCCGCGCCGTGCTGGATTCCGGCAAGGCCGTCGCACGGGTCAGGTGATGAGCGGATACGTCGCCATCGCCGCTGCCGACGAGCTCAAGCCGGCCGAGATGAAGCGCGTCGTCGTCGACGGCAGGAAACTGTTGCTCTGCAACGCGAACGGCACCCATTACGTCGTCGACGAGATGTGCAGCCACGAGGATTACTCGCTGTACCTCGGCTGCATCAAGGACGGCAAGATCAAGTGCTCGCTGCACGGCAGCTATTTCGACCTCGCCACCGGACGGCCCACCTGCGAGCCCGCCGATGAGCCGATCCGGACCTATCCGGTGAAAGTCGAAGCCGGCCAGGTCTGGGTCAAGGTCTGACTATTTCTTAAGCAGCCCGCGGAGCATCTCGGCCATCTCGGGGTGGTCGAACTCGCGCCCGCCGATGGCGCGGGCGACGACGCGTCCCCGCTTGTCGACCAGGAAGGTGGTCGGCAGCCCCGCCACCTTCCACGCCTGCATGACGCGGCTGCGGGTGTCGAGCAGGATGGGGAAGGTCGGCGCGGCGTCGAGCTGGCTGGTGAAGGCGTCGATGGTGTCGGCATCCTCGCCCACGTCGACCGCCAGAACGCTGAAGGCTTCGCCCTTCAACGCCTGCGACAGGCGTTCCATCGACGGCATTTCGCGGCGGCAGGGCGGGCACCAGGTGGCCCAGAAGTTGACCAGCACCACCCTGCCCTTGAGCTGCGCGAGATCGTGGACTGCGCCGTCGAGGCCCTTCAGTTCGAGCGCCGGTGCGGGCTTGGCTGCCTGCATCGTGAGGCTGTGCGACAGCGGCGGCAGGTCGGCTGCGCGGGCGCCTGCCGCCTGCAGGCCCAGCAGCAAGAGCGTGGCGAGCGCCATGCCTGCCATTCGACTACGACTTTTCATCTGCACACCTCACCTGTTCGAGTTTCCCGGAATGGGTCTTGCCACCCGCACGCCAGACGAAATGCAGGTCGAACTGTCCCCCGCGCGGCATGCTGTAGGCCGTCATGCCCTGGTTCCAGTCGCCCGGCGCAAAGATTTGCGCGGTGGGAAACTGCGCCCAGGTGAAGGCGATGCGCGCCGACTCGGTCACGCCCTGCTGCATCCACAGGCGCTCCCAGTCGGCCTTGCTGCGGAGAGCGTGCGGCGGCTGGCCGGCAACGATGTAGCGCCAGTCGGCCAGCCGGTGCCGGATCGGCGTGTCGCCGATGTTGCGCACCACCGTCATGAAGACGCATTGGCTGGCATAACGTTCCGCCGCCGCGGGCGGGAAGCCGCGTGCCTGGTAAAAGGCCCGCGCCTGGTCCGGACTGATCTGGGTCAGTCGCACCTGGATGCCGTCCGTTTCGGTCTGCCAGCTGGCCAGACCGGTTTCCGCGTCCACGCTCAGATCGGTTGCGGCATGGGTCATGGCACTCCATACCGCCAGCAGGGTCAGGCTCCATCGGCGCATAGGCTAAAATCCGGTTTCAACGTTGTTCCGAGCACATTATGGCAGACCCCATCCAGCACAAAGGCGCCGCCAAGACCGCGCGCATCCCGATCAAGATCGTGCCGCAGCCGCGCATGCGCCTGCCGTCGTGGATCCGTGCCAAGTCGCCCAACGTGCCCAACGTGGCGCGGCTCAAGGGCATCCTGCGCGAGGCGAAGCTGCACACGGTGTGCGAGGAGGCTTCGTGTCCCAACCTGGGCGAATGCTTCGGCCACGGCACCGCCACCTTCATGATCCTCGGCGACCTGTGCACGCGGCGCTGTCCCTTCTGCGACGTCGGCCACGGCACGCCGCTGCCGCCGGACGCCGACGAGCCGCGCCATCTGGCCGAGACGATCGCGCTGATGGCGCTCAAGTATGTGGTCATCACCAGCGTCGACCGCGACGATCTGCGCGACGGCGGTGCCGAACATTTTGCGCAGTGCATCGCGGCGGTGCGCGGGGCCTCGCCGGTCACCCGCATCGAAATCCTCACACCGGACTTCCGTGGCCGGATCGAGAAGGCGCTCGACATGCTCGACGCGGCGCCGCCCGATGTGATGAACCACAATCTGGAAACCGTGCCGCGCCTCTACAAGGCGGCGCGTCCCGGCGCTGACTATGCGCATTCGCTGAGGCTGCTGCAGGATTTCAAGGCACGCCACCCCGATATCCCGACCAAGTCCGGCCTGATGCTGGGCCTCGGCGAGGAGGACGACGAGATCCTGCAGGTGATGCGCGACCTGCGCGCGCACGACGTCGACATGCTGACGCTCGGCCAGTACCTGCAGCCGTCGCAGCACCACCTGCCGGTGCTGCGCTTCGTCACGCCGGAGCGCTTCGCCCGGTTCGAGCAGGAAGCGCTGGCGATGGGCTTCAGGCATGCGGCCTGCGGCCCGATGGTGCGTTCCAGCTACCACGCCGACCAGCAGGCCGCCGGCGTTTAGCTATTGCAGCAAGCGCCGTCGTGTCAGCGCCAGCGCGATGACGTAGCCCGCGCTGCCGTAGATCAGCAGCGCCATGACATGCAGGACGATGTTGTCGGGCAAGGAGCCGACAACCAGTGGCCGTGCCAGGTCGATCGCGTGGGTGAGCGGCAGCCAGGCCGAAACCCCCTGTAACGCGGCGGGCAGCTGCGACACCGGAAAGAACACGCCGCACAGCAGCACCATGGGCGTGATCACCAGTGTGAAATAGTAGAGAAAGAAGTCGTAGCTGGGCGACACCGCATTCATGACCAGCCCCATGCCGGCGAAGCAGAAGCCGACCAGCGCCACGATCGGAATGATCCACAGCGTCATCCAGAAGTTTCCATACAGCCCCAGCCCCCAGATCACCGCCAGGATCGCCAGGCCGGACAGCAGGCTTTTTGAGACGGCCCAGGACAGTTCGCCCAGCATCACGTCGTCGAGCGTGAGCGGCGCGTTGAGGATGGCGTCCCAGGTGCGCTGCACGTGCATGCGCGAGAAGCTCGAATACAGCACCTCGAAGGTGGCGGCGTTCATCGTGCTGTAGGCGACCGTGCCGGCGGCGAGAAAGGGCAGGTAGGGCATGCCGCCGACTTCGGGCAGCAGGCTGCCGAGGCCGTAGCCGAGACCCAGCATGTAGAGCATCGGGTCGGCCAGGTTGCCGAGGATGGACGGGATCGCGAGCTTCTTCCACACCAGATAGTTGCGCTGCCACACGGGGATGAAGCGCAAGGAAAGGCGGGGGCGCCACAGATGCCTAATCACGCAGGTCCCTCCCGGTCAGTTTGAGGAACACGTCTTCGAGGCTGGACGGCCGGTGCAGATAGCGCAGTACCGGCGCCTGCTTCAGCGCGTCGATCACGCGCGCGGCGTTGTCGGTGTAGCAGAACAGCGTCTCGCCCACGGTCTCGAAGCGCTGGCAGGCTTCGCCGGCATGCTCGCGTGTCCAGTGTTCCAGTCCTTCGCCGAACACTTCGACCACGGCCGGTTCGATGTGCGATTCGATCAGGGCGCGCGGCGCACCTTCGGCGACGACACGGCCGTGGTCGAGAATGGCGAGGCGGTCGGTGAGGCGCTCGGCCTCGTCCATGAAATGCGTGGTCAGCACGATGGTCTTGCCGGCGTTGATGAGCCGCCGCAGGCCCTGCCAGATGAGATGACGCGCCTGCGGGTCGAGTCCGGTGGTGGGCTCGTCGAGGAACAGGATGTCGGGGTCGTGCACCAGCGCGCGCGCGAGCGTGAGCCGCCGCTTCATGCCGCCCGACAGCTGCGCGATCTGCGCGTCGGCCTTGCTGGCGAGTCCGGCGAACTCCAGCAACTCGGGCACGCGCGCGGCGACGGCCGTTTTGCTCATGCCGAAATAGCGGCCGTAGGCGAGCAGGTTTTCGCGCACCGAGAAATCCGGATCCAGGTTGTCCATCTGCGGCACCACGCCGACTTTCATGCGCGCCTCACGCGCGTGCTGCGGCACCGCGATGCCGGCGAGCTCGATGCTGCCGGCGTCGGGTTCGATCAGGCCCAGCAGCAGGCGCAGCGTGGTGGTCTTGCCGGCGCCGTTGGGGCCGAGCAGGCCGAAGCATTCGCC
>JAJZRT010000138.1 GCA_021802595.1 Pseudomonadota bacterium | reverse complement strand
TGGATATGTGTGCTCATAATGTCTCGAAACGATAAAATGGGACTTTGTCCCCACCCGAAGTGTCGCGTCTTATCTTGTTCAACAAACCCTATGGTGTGCTCTCGCAGTTCACGGCCGAAGGCCGCTGGCAGGGTTTGCAGGATCACCTCGCGCTGCCGGGCGTCTATGCAGCCGGACGCCTGGATGCGGACAGCGAAGGCCTGCTGATTTTAACCGATGACGGCGCGCTCCAGAGCCGCATCGCCGATCCCCGCCACAAACTGCCCAAAACCTACTGGGCGCAGGTCGAGGGCGCGCCGACTGAGGCCGACCTCGAACCCCTGCGCCGCGGCGTCGATCTCGGCGACTTCGTCACCCGCCCGGCCAGGGCGCGCCTGATCGACGAGCCGGCCGGCCTGTGGCCGCGCAACCCGCCGATCCGGCATCGCGCCAGCATCCCCACCGCATGGATCGAGCTCACGATCAGCGAAGGCAAGAACCGGCAGGTGCGCCGGATGACGGCGAAGATCGGCTTCCCGACGCTGCGCCTGATCCGCGCCGCCGTCGGCGAATGGACCCTGGGCGCCTTGCAGCCCGGAGAATGGAAAGAACTGCATGTCTGAACCCAGTCTGAATACACAGTGGATGCCCCATGTCGTCGCCGCCGCCATCGTCGAACGCGACGGCAAGTTCCTGCTGGTAGAGGAACACACCGCCGAAGGCCTGCGCCTCAACCAGCCCGCCGGCCACTGGGAGCGCGGGGAAACGCTGATCGAGGCGGTGCGCCGCGAGGCGCTGGAGGAAACCGCGCACCATGTCGAACCGCTCGCCCTGCTCGGCTGCTACACCACGCACTATCCGCAGCGCGACATCACCTACCTCCGCTTCGCCTACGTCTGCCGTGACACCGGATTCGACGCCGAACGCCCGCTCGACCACGGTATCGTGCGTGCCGTGTGGCTGACGCCGGACGAACTCGCCGTGCATCCCACGCCGCACCGCAGCCCGCTGGTGATGCGTTGCGTGCAGGACTACCTGGCCGGACGGCGCTTCCCGCTCGATTTCGTGAGCCACGCATGAGCACGCGCGTCGTCGTCGGCATGTCGGGCGGCGTCGATTCCGCCGTCGCGGCCCATCTGCTGAAGCAGCAGGGCTACGACGTGCTCGGCGTCTTCATGAAGAACTGGGACGACGACGACAACACCGGGCACTGCACCGCGCGCCAGGACTTCCTCGACGTGCTGGCGGTGGCCGACGTGCTCGGCATCGAGGTCGAGGCGGTCAACTTCGCCGCCGAATACAAGGAGCGCGTGTTCAGCTACTTCCTCGCCGAATACCAGGCCGGGCGCACGCCCAACCCCGACGTGCTGTGCAACGCCGAGATCAAGTTCAAGGCCTTCCTCGACGACGCCATCGCGCGCGGCGCGGAATTCATCGCCACCGGGCATTACGTCGGCAAGGGTGTGGACGCCAGCGGCCGCGCCACGTTGCTGCGCGCGCTGGATGCCAACAAGGACCAGAGTTATTTCCTCTATCGATTGAGCCAGACGCAGCTCGCCCCTGCCCTGTTTCCGCTGGCACGCCTGCCCAAGCCCGAGGTGCGCAGGATCGCCGCCGAAATCGGCCTGCCCAACGCCGCCAAGAAGGACAGCACCGGCATTTGCTTCATCGGCGAGCGCAACTTCCGCGAATTCCTCGAACGCTACCTGCCGCGCGACCCAGGCGACATGAAGACCCCGGACGGGCGCGTCGTCGGCCGGCATCAGGGTCTGATGTACTACACCTTCGGCCAGCGCCAGGGCCTCGGCATCGGCGGGCAGAAGGACGGCAGCGATGAGCCGTGGTTCGTTGCCGCCAAGGACATGGCTACGAACACCCTCATCGTCGTGCAGGGCCACGACCATCCCCTGCTCAAGCGCACCACGCTCGCCGCCGGCCAGCTCAACTGGATCAGCGGCGTCGCGCCCGATCCCGACAGGCCCTACACCGCGAAAACCCGCTACCGCCAGACCGATGCGCCCTGTTGCATCACCAAACTCGACGGCAACATGCTGGAGCTCGCGTTCGACGCCCCGCAATGGGCGGTCACGCCGGGCCAGTCCGTCGTGCTCTACGACGGCGAGGTCTGCCTGGGCGGCGGCATCATCACCTGAACACCCATCAAGATCGTTCGCCCTGAGCCCTTCGACCTCGCTCAGGGCAGGCTTCGACAGACTCAGCCCGAACGGTACCGGACATGATTCCTCAGCCCGTTCGCCCTGAGCCTGTCGAAGGGCCTGCGCATTGCAGCCACTTTGTTCCAGGCGAGTGCCGGCTAAGCACGCTTGCAACGCATGGGAGATCGCTCGCCACGATCTTATAGGGGCGCCCCGAACCCGCTACAATCCCTGCATTCCAGCCCTGCATCCCATCATGTCGCACGAAGCCCCCACCCACGCCGCCAACTTCATCCGCAACCTCATCGACGAGCAGAACGCCGCCGGCAAATGGGGCGGCCGCGTCGAGACGCGCTTTCCGCCCGAGCCCAACGGCTACCTGCACCTCGGCCATGCGAAGTCGATCTGCCTCAACTTCGGCCTCGCACGCGACTACGGCGGCGTCTGCCACCTGCGCTTCGACGACACCAACCCGGAAAAGGAAGAGCAGGAATACGTCGACTCCATCGTCGAGTCGGTGAAGTGGCTGGGCTTCGACTGGGGACCGCATCTCTACTTCGCGTCGAACTATTTCGACACCATGTACGCCTGCGCCGAGTACCTGATCCAGTCCGGCCACGCCTACGTCGATTCGCTTTCCGCCGACGAAATGCGCGCCTATCGCGGCACGCTGACCGAACCGGGCAAGGACAGTCCCTACCGCAGCCGCAGCGCCGAGGAAAACCTCGACCTCTTCCGCCGCATGAAGGCAGGCGAGTTCCCCGACGGCGCCCATGTCCTGAGAGCAAAGATCGACATGGCCTCGCCCAACATCAACCTGCGCGACCCGGCGATCTACCGGATCAAACGCGCGCACCACCACAACACCGGCGACACCTGGTGCATCTACCCGATGTACACCTACGCCCACCCGATCGAGGACGCGATCGAGCACATCACGCACTCGATCTGCACGCTCGAATTCGAGGACCAGCGCCCGTTCTACGACTGGCTGCTCGACAAGCTCGCCGACGGCGGCTTCTTCACCCGCCCGCTGCCGCAGCAGATCGAGTTTGCCCGGCTCAACCTCACCTACGTCGTCCTCTCCAAGCGCAAGCTGATCCAGCTCGTCGAAGAGAAGCACGTCGCCGGCTGGGACGACCCGCGCATGCCCACCCTCGTCGGCGCGCGCCGCCGCGGCTACACGCCGGAAGGCTTCCGCCGCTTCACCGACCAGATCGGCGTCTCGAAGTCCGACGGCTGGATCGACTACAGCGTGTTCGAGGCCTGCCAGCGCGATGTGCTGAACGACAGCGCGCTGCGCCGCGTCGCCGTGCTCGACCCGGTCAAGCTCATCATCGACAACTACCCCGAAGGCCAGTCGGAAGACTGCTTCGCCCCCAACCACCCGCAACAGCCCGACCTCGGCAAGCGCGCGGTGCCGTTCTCACGCGAACTGTGGATCGAGCGCGAGGACTTCATGGAAACCCCGTCCAAGGGCTATTTCCGGCTCTACCCGCCGCGTCTCGACGCGTCGGGCATTATGCAGCCGGGCAATTCCGTGCGGCTGCGCTACGGCTACGTCGTCACCTGCACCGGCTGCGACAAGGACGCCGCCGGCACCATCACCGCCGTGCACTGCGAATACCTCCCCGACACCAAGTCCGGCACCCCCGGCGCCGACTCGGTCAAGGTCAAGGGCAATATCCACTGGGTGTCAGCCGCGCACGCCTACGAAGCCGAGGTGCGCCTGTATGACCGCCTGTTCAAGACCGCGCAGCCGGGCGGTGAAAGCGGCGACTTTCTGCGTGACCTGAACCCCGACTCGGTGCGCGTCATCCGCGCGCAACTGGAACCGGCCATGAAGGACGCCGCGCCGGAGGACCGCTTTCAGTTCGAGCGCCATGGCTACTTCGTCGCGGATCGCGTCGATACGAGACCCGGCGCGCCGGTGTTCAACCGGACGGTGACGTTGAAGGATTCGTGGGTAAAAGCAGAAAAATAACGCAAGCCAAATCAATTTTGAGATAAGTCTCTGATAACCGAGGGAGTCATCAACATGGGCGATTCCATATTTCTCAATCGCGTCGTATTGCGAAATTACAAAAGCATTGGGAATTGCGATGTTCGACTTGGGCCTCTCACTTATCTTGTGGGTGTCAATGGTTCTGGTAAGAGCAATTTTCTAGATGCTCTACATTTGGTACGCGATGCCCTAAACGGCTCCCTCGACAACGCACTGAACGAACGCGGCGGTCTGAGCGAGGTGCGTCGTCGCTCCAGCGGCCATCCCACCAATTTCGGTATTCGTCTAGAGTTTAAGCTGAACAACGGACAGCTCGGCCATTTCGCCTTCAATGTTGGGGCACTGAGGGATCGGGGCTACGAAGTCCAGACCGAGGAATGCGTTGTTCAGGGGGTTGGCAAGGGGCCGTTCTACCAGATCGATCGTGGAAAGCTACGTGCCAGCAGCGAGTCGACTTTTCCAGCGGTCACCTCTGATCGCTTGGCTCTCGTCGCCGCTTCTGGCTTGGCTGCGTTCCGTCCAGTATTCGATGCACTGGCGTCCATGAGCTTTTATAACCTCAACCCGAAACTGATGCGCGACCTGCAAAAGCCTCAGGAGGGCCGTCTGCTCAAGCCAGCTGGCGAGAATATCGCCAGCGTGGTCGGACATCTGGAACGTGTCGGTCGCGGCCAAATGGATATAGTCGAAGACTATCTGCAAACGGTAGTTCCGATGGTGCATGGTGTTGAGCGCAAGCAGATCGGTCCTATGGAAACCTTGGAGTTCCGTCAGGACATGGCTGGTTCAAAACACCCTTGGCGATTCCTTGCGCAAAACATGTCGGACGGCACTTTACGCGCGCTCGGCGTCCTCGTCGCGCTGTTTCAGGGTAATCGGGATTATTCACCTAGCCTAGTCGGCCTCGAGGAGCCAGAAACAGCGCTGCACCCTGCCGCTAGTGCTGCCTTGCGTGAGGCGTTGATGCGCGCATCACAACAAACGCAGATCATCGTGACCAGTCATAGCCCTGATCTGCTTGATGATCGTGAAATCCCGACTGATGCCTTACTCTCAGTCGTTTCAGAGGGCGGTGAAACACGTATGGCACCCCTCGATGAAGCATCGCGTGACGCCATACGCCAACAACTTTTTTCCGCCGGAGAATTGCTGCGGCTTAATCAACTCACGCCTGACAGAGAATATTTGGCCGCTCAGGAACAGCGCCAGGCTGATCTTTTTGGCGATCTCGATCCGTGAAGATCGCCAGCATCGTGGAAGGAGATGGCGAGGTGGTCGCCCTACCGATCCTGTTGCGGCGTTTAGCCGAATGGCGCGCGCCAGAGCATTATCAGGAGGTGGCCACGCCAATTCGCGTCCGTCGTGACCGCTTCCTAAATCGAGATGATGAGTTTCAACGTCACCTGCTGCTGGCTGCCTCGAAGTGCGGAAACGATGGCTGGATCCTGGTGCTGCTAGATGCAGACAACGACTGTCCGGCAACACGTAGTGCCGAAATTTTGCATCGTGCCCAGGCTTGTGTACCGCATCGCCGGATTTCTGTAGTGCTGGCAAACCGCGAATATGAAGCGTGGTTCATCGCAGCAGCCGCATCATTAAATGGACATCGCGGTTTTGTTTTTGATCCACTCGACACGACTGAGCCTGAATCGCGACGGAATGCAAAAGGCTGGATCACGTCGCATATGGTCGATAGAGCTTATGGCGAAACTACCGACCAACCAGCTTTCACTGCACGCATAGATCTACAACTGACATTTGATCGCAGTCGTTCATTTCGTAAGCTGTGTAGCGAATGGGATCGCCACACTCTTGGAGGATAGACCGCGTCTACAAGCCTGAAAAAAGGACTTCCTTTAAGCGTGACGTGTTTGATTTGCCGTCGACTTAAGCATCTGACTTGAGCCGCCCCCCAAATTTCCCCTCCGCCTTCGCCACCTTCGGCGCCACCACGAACTGGCAATAGGGCTGATACGGATTCTGCTCGAAATAGCGCTGGTGGTAGTCCTCGGCGGGGTAGAAGGTCGTCGCCTGGGTGACTTCGGTCACGATGGGCGCTCCGAACTGCTTTGATGCCGTCAGCTCGGCGATCACCGCTTCCGCGTCGGCCTTCTGCTCGGGCGTGTGCCAGAAGATCGCCGAGCGGTATTGCGTGCCGACGTCGTTGCCCTGGCGGTTGAGCTGGGTGGGGTCGTGGATCGTGAAGAAGACGTCGAGCAGGTCCCGGTAAGAGATTACGTCCGGGTCGAAGCTGACCTGCACCACTTCGGCGTGGCCGGTGTCGCCGTTGCAGATGTCCCGGTAGGTAGGGTTCGGCGTATGGCCGCCCATGTAACCGGAGACAGCGGATTCGACGCCGCGCAGGCGGTTGAAGACGGTTTCGATACACCAGAAGCAACCGCCGGCGAAGGTTGCGGTTTCATGTGGCATGGGTGTGCTCCGTCGATAGATAACTCATTTCTGCCCCCTCCCCAACCCTCCCCTGCTTGCGGGAGAGGGGGTGTCATATGCCGTGCGGCGCTCGCCTTATACCACCGGCACGGTTTCCTGGAACGAGGTCCGGGTCATCAGCTTGTCGAACAGCTTCGCCAGGTTGGGATGCGCGGTGCGCCAGTCGATTTCGGAGAAGCGCAGATCCAGATAGCCGAGCGTGCAGCCGCAGGCGACGTCGGCCAGCGTCATGCTGTTGTTGTTGTCGAGGAACCAGGGTTTCTCGCCCAGCGCTTCCGACAGCGCCTCGAGTCCCCGGAACAGGGTCTTTTCCTGCAGCGTCAGCCAGTCGCTGCTCTGCTGTTCGGGCGCCCGCTTCCTTTCCAGATACACCGCCACCGCGGCATCGGTGACGCCGTCGGCCAGGGCTTCGACGCCACGCACCATCATACGGCTCTTCGGCTCGCCGGGAATCAGGTGGGCCACCGGGCTGACGTGGTCGAGGTATTCGACGATGACGCGCGAGTCGAACACGGACTCGCCCCCTTCCAGCACCAGCACCGGCACCTTGCCGAGCGGGTTGAAGCCGGGGACCAGGCTGTCCGGCAGCCACGGGTTCTCGACCTGGAGCTGGAAGGGAATCTTCTTTTCCAGCAGGACCACACGGACCTTGCGGCCATACGGGCTGGTGAGCGAGGTAATCAGTTTCATGCGGGTTCGAATCCTGGATGCGTGGTGGTTAGGTCTGGTTATGCGCGCCGCCATTATCGCCTGCCGCATGCAAGGCTCCAACCCGCTCGCGCAGGGCCGGCAGCACTTCCGCCTCGAACCAGGGATGACGCTTGAACCACAGGCGATTGCGCGGGCTGGAATGCGGCAGCGGGAAATAGCCGGGAAGGCAGTCGCGCCAGGCCTGCACGGTGTCGGCCAGCGTGCGGCCGCGGCGTTTACCAAGGTAATACGCCTGGGCATAGGCGCCGATCAGCAGGGTCAGGCGGATGCCGGGCATGGCCGCGCGAAGTTGCGGGTGCCACAGCGGCGCGCATTCCGGACGCGGCGGCAGGTCGCTGCCCTTGACGGTGCCGGGATAGCACAGGCCGGTCGGGACGATGGCGATGCGTGACGTATCGTAGAACTGCTCGCGCGTCATGCCGAGCCAGCGGCGCAATTCGTCGCCGGACGGGTCGTTCCAGGGAATGCCGGTTTCATGCACCCGCCGGCCGGGCGCCTGGCCGACAACCAGCAGGCGCGCGGTGGGTGAGACGCGCAGGACGGGCCGCGGCGGATGCGGCAGGTTGGCGGCGCACGCCGTGCACGCCTGCGCACGCGCCAACAGCTCGGCAAACGCGCTGTCGGGATCAGCAGGCGTGGTCGACGATGAACTGCTTGACCGCATCGACGTCGGCGTCCATGACGTGCTTCTTCTGCGGCTGCGCCTCCAGGTTCGCCAGTTCGGCCGGACGCAAAGGCTCGATGCCGAGTGCCTCGCGGATCGCGTCCTCGAACTTGGCCGGCTGCGCGGTTTCCATGCAGATCAGCGGCACGCCGGGCTCGCGGTGCTCCAGCCCGACTTTCAGCCCGTCGGCGGTGTGCGGCACGATGAT
>JAJZRT010000137.1 GCA_021802595.1 Pseudomonadota bacterium | reverse complement strand
TGGAAAGCCGGCCGGGGGAGGGCAGCCGCTTCGACGTGCGGCTCTTCCTGCCGCGCATCCACGCCGAGCAGCTCGTCAAGGAGCCGCCGCTGGCGCAGCGTATCGGCTACGCTGGCGTGCGCCGCCGCATCCTGGTGGTGGACAACGAACACGTCGAGCGCGAACTGCTGCTCAACATCCTGGCGCCGCTGGGTTTCGAGGTGATCCAGGCGTCGGGTGGCGCGCAGTGCCTGGAGGAAATCCCGCGCTGCCAGCCGCACGTCGTCTTCATGGACCTGGCCATGCCCGGCATGGACGGCTGGGAGACGCTGCGGCGCATCCGTGCGGGCGCGATGACCGACGCCGCGATCGCCATCGTCTCGGCCAACGCGTTCGAGCGCGGCGCCGACAACGACGTCGGCATCGCCGCCGAGGATTTCATCTCCAAGCCGTTCCGCGTCGACGAGCTGCTCGACTGGCTCGGCAAGCGCCTGAACCTGGAGTGGATACGCGCGGACCTCGCCCCGCCGGCCGGGCCTTCGCCCGCCGCGCCCGCACCGCCCATCACGCCCCCCGCGCCTGAGCACATGGCGGCGCTGCGCGAACTGATCGATCTCGGCTACCTGCGCGGCATCCTGAAAAAACTCGACGATATCGAGGCCATGGCCCCGGTCCATGACGAGTTCGTGCGGGTGATGCGGGCGCTGGCCGCGCGCTTCCAGTTCGAAGCGATGAAGGAAATCCTGCGGAAGAACGCCGATGCCCGCGCTTGACCGACTGAACGAGGACGTCGTCCTGATCGTGGACGACGTGCCCGAGAACCTTTCCCTGCTGCACGACGCGCTGGACGAAGCCGGCTACGCCGTACTCGTCGCCACCAACGGGGAAAGCGCCCTGCAGCGCGCACGCCAGAGCCTGCCCGACGTCATCCTGCTCGACGCGGTCATGCCCGGCATGGACGGCTTCGAAGTGGCCCGGCAGTTGAAGGCCGACCCGGCCACCGAGCCCATCCCCATCATCTTCATGACCGGGCTGACCGACAGCGAGCACGTGGTGGCCGCCTTTGCCGCCGGCAGCGCCGACTACGTCACCAAACCGATCCGGCCGTCCGAGGTGCTCGCGCGCATCGCCCGGCATGTGCAAAGCGCCCGCCAGATGCGCCAGGCGCGCAGCGTGCTCGACGCCTACGGCCAGGCCTGCATGGCGATCCGCCCGACCGATGGCGCGATGTTATGGCAAACCCCGCTGTCGCGAACCCTGTTGCAGAAATACGGCAGCCAGGACGCAGGTCGGCTCGCCGCGAGTCTTCACCAATGGCTGCAGGCCGCGCTGGCCAAACCCCAGCCGCCCGCACCGATCGAAATCACAGGCGACGACGGGCGGCTGATTTGCGCCCTGCATGGCCGCACCGACGAAGGCGAGTGCCTGGTGGTGCTGCACGAGGAAAGCAACACCGCCATGACCCGCGTGCTGGTCGACGCGTTCAAGCTCACCGAGCGCGAAGCCGAAGTGCTCTACTGGGTGATCCACGGCAAGACCAACCGCGACATCGGCGACATCCTCGGCATCAGCCACCGCACGATCAACAAGCATCTGGAAAACCTGTTCGAGAAGCTGGGGGTGGAAACGCGGACGGCCGCGGCGGCGGTGGCGATGCGGCGGTTGCAGCAGCCGGGGTAGATCGAGTCGAACGATCGGGATCAGGGAACGCCCGGGCAGGCCGACCGCAACAGGCGGCTGCTTCCCGCGCTAACCGGGCATGCTGTTGTAGCACCACTGTGCTACACTGGGCCCGGTTCTAACAGGAGCGCGCCATGTCCACCACCACGATCCGATTACCCGACGATCTTAAAGCCCGCGTCGCCGATGCAGCGGATCGGGCGGGCACCACTTCGCACAATTTCATCCTGCAAGCCATCGCGGAAAAGACAGCGCTTGAGGAACGCCGTGCGGCGTTCCACGAAGAAGCCGACCGCCGCTATGCTGAAATTGTTGCCACCGGCAAAACGATCCCCTGGGAAGCCATGCGTGCTTATCTCGAAGCGCGCGCCGACGGCAAGAAGGCCGCGCGCCCCAAGTCCAGAAAACTCGCCCGCTGAGCGTGTCGCGCATCGAACTGGCACCCGAGGTCGGCGACGACCTGGAGCGCATCCTTGCCCATCTGGACGAATATGAGGTCGAGGACGCGGCTTCCCGCATTCGGGCCATCATCGAGGCCATCTCCGTGCTCGAACACAACCCGCTCATCGGACGCCCGGTGACGAACGGAAAACGCGAGCTGGTCATCGGCCGCAGCGCGCTCGGCTATGTAGCCTTGTACCGCCATATCCAGGAACTGGACACTGTCTTTGTACTGGCGCTGAAAAGCCAGCGCGAAGCGGGGTATGCGCATGAATAGCGATAGCGTGTGGACGCATCGAGTGTCCGTAGTTCGGCCGAAGCTGCCGCTGGAGATCTGAACTGGCTATTTCCGCTATGTATTCATTACCGGGCGTAGGCCAGGAACTCTCGCCGAACGACAGCTTCCATCTTGGCGAATGAGTGCTCCCGAAACTGAAGAGACAGTCACGGCTGCTCTTCCAATGAGCGTTCAGAGGCGAAAACAGTCATCACGCCTGGCACGTGGCAAGCGTCGCAATCTGCAAACAATTCCGGATTGACCCCAATCCGACATCCTTCCGAAAAATAGTTATTGACACCAAAGCTGTCGTTTACTACAGTCGTTATAAGCACAGATGCTGTTTGATACGACTGCCATGAACGAAGAAGTACGCCATTCCATCGACGACCTATGCCGGCTCACGGGATTGACCCGTCGCACGGTGCGTTTCTATGTCCAGAAAGGCCTTCTGGATCGCCCCGAGGGTGAAAAGCGTGGTGCCTGGTACACCGCCCATCACGTTGAGCAGTTACTGCTGATTCGCAAATGGACGGGGGCGGGTCTGAGTCTGGAAGCCATCGGTGAACTTCTGGCAGGAAAAGACAGTGATCTGCCGCCAGTAAAACCATTGCTGCCCGGCACAGTGGAAGTACGAAGCCATCTCGTGGTGGCTGATGGCATCGAAATAGTGGTCAGCCCCGAGCGGGCGCAAATGAGTCCTGAAGCGCTGCGGGAATTTCTGCGCCGGGTCGGAGAGATATACCAAGCGATACAAGTGGAGAGCCAAGATGGGCAATGAACTCGCGATTATGAAAACCCTCGCCGGAGAAAAAATGCCTCTGTTGGGCGTGACGGCCCGGGGAGTGCTTGCAGGTGAGCTGTTTGAGTTGGAAGTGGAGCAGCGCTACCGCAATGAAGACGACAAAAACATCGAGGCGATCTACACATTCCCCCTTGCCTCCCGTGCCGTGTTGCTGGGTATCGAATTCGAGCTGAATGGAAAGAGACTCACCGGCACAGCTGTGGAAAAGAAGCAGGCCGAGCGAAAGTACGAAGACGCCATCGATGAAGGCAATACCGCCATCCTGTTAGAGAAAACCGGTGAGGGCCTTTACACCGTCAACCTTGGCAACTTGATGGCAGGCGAGGAGGCTGTGGTTCGATACCGTTATGGCGAACCGCTGGTCTGGGAGCAGGGACAATTAAGGCTGGTCATTCCTACCGCCATCGCCCCACGATACGGCAACCCTGAATTGGCAGGTTTGCTACCCCACCAGACTCCAGTAGCCGATCTTGGCGTGAGCTATCCCTTCACTCTAAGCGTTGATGTGTTGGGTGATCTGGCCAAAAGCAATATCGCCTCACCCTCTCACGCCCTATCCTTTGCCGTAATCAAGGATGGCGTTCGTCTCAACCTGAACAAGGGCTGGCTGGATCGTGACTTCATTCTAACGATGGTCGGGACCGGAAAATCCAAGGTCTCCATCGTCCAGGACGGCGATCAGTGGGTTGCCATGGCTACTTTCTGCCCCACGATGCCTGATAGCGATGCCCGCCTCCCGGTGTCTTTGCGCCTGGCAATTGATTGCTCCGGCTCAATGGCCGGCGACAGTATCACTCAGGCACGACAGGCGGCCATCAAGGTAATTGAAAGTCTGAAGCCGGGTGACGAATTTGACATCACCCTGTTCGGGTCTCAGTACCGCCATCTCTTCGATCGTCTAATGAAAACCGATGGTCTGGTCCACATTACCCAGGCTATCCAGGCTTTGATCGGGCTTGAAGCTGATATGGGGGGGACCGAAATGGGCGAGGCTTTGCATGCTGTCGCGAGTTTGAAGACCGAGCAAGAAAGCGGCGTGGTCCTGTTAATCACGGATGGCGAGATATGGGATATGGAAGCGCTGATCGCGATGGCGCAGCGGAGTCGTCTGCGATATTTCGTTGTCGGAGTCGGAAGCAGTCCATCTCATGTTCCCTTGCGCGAACTAGCTGAGGAAACCGGAGGGGCATACGAAGCTGTTTCCCCTAACGAGGACATCATTTCAGCCGTTTTGCGTCAGTTCGCCCGGATGCGGCAACCGCATACATTCAACCTTGCGGTGGAATGGCCTGTTCCACCGGTGTGGAGTACCCCACTGCCCAAGTCTTTATTCCAGGGCGGAACGATTCACCTATATGCCGGCTTCAACCAGGAGCCAGCGGGCAACACAAAGCTGACCTACACCTCTGGCGATGAAACCAAACGCGAAGAAGAAGCTTCGCATTCAACCTGGGAAGGCAATCCGGCGAGTTTGGCCCGCATCGCGGTTGCAACGCGAATACAGACAACTCTCAACGCAAGGCGATTGTCATTGGCACTGGCCAGATCCGCCTCTAGCATCCCGGACTTTTCTCGGCCCATGAACCGGACACAGAAGAAACATGCCGACGTGGCGCTGCCGGATACACATTTTCTCATGCTGACACAGGCGCAACTTACCAATCTTGCGGTGCAGCACAACCTGGTAACTGAACTTACCCACTACCTGATCGTGCATAAGCGGGCCGAAGGGGAAAAAGCAGAAAACCTGCCCGAAATAAGGCAAGTGAAACAGATGCTGGCTGCTGGATGGGGTGGGAGTGGATCCGCTGTTATGCAATGTCCAAAGCCCATGCAGATAATCCGCTTAGGATGTGATGACGCTCCAATGATGGAGTCTTCCTTCGAAGAGACTCCAAACGTGATGACTTCGCGCCGTGAAAGAACGATACAGGCAATGGACGACAGTGGGATCGATATTCCTGCATTCCTGAGAAAGCAGCCTGGTGACAAAGCGCCTTCAGAGTACAAACACGTCAACTTGAAAGACTTACTGAAAAAGTTGATCGCATTGGTGAACAATAAATTGACGCATCCAGATGATTTCTCGGTGCTCGTCAAAAAGCTCAATAATGTGCCGGAGCTGAACCCGTTGCAGGACTTCATCAATGCCATTAAAAGCCATGACATGCAGACTGATGAGATATGGGTGGCATTTATCAGTTGGGTGGCACAACAGGTTGGTTCAGAATGCCAACTGACCCGTCATGCAGCCAGGTCGATTCACTCACTTTCTGGGGCTATTGCACCTGATCGCCTTGCGGGAGTGATGGCGCAGTTCGATGAACAGAAACTTTTACGCAAATTTGGACAGCATTGGGAGGAATGATGAATTCAGAACAGCGCAAGGTTATGTATAGGGGCTACGAGATCGTTTCTAGACGCGATAAGGGGGTACACAAAGGCAAAGCATGGGCAAAAGAACCCGGCCTAAATAATCATTCTAGCGAGGGAGTAAGTCTTGATGACGTTGTCGATAAACTCAGCAAGCTAATTGATATTGAACTTGAACCTAGAACGACTGAGTTACGACGGACCATCCATGCACGTCACAGAGAATATCTTGCTAAGTTAGGCAAACCAGACGAAGGTCGTAAACCACCATCCATTCGCAGACCACATCGAGATTCTGTCTGTTACCAATGTGGTGAGCCTGTCGATAATAAGGTGGATTTTGAATGTGCTGCATGTGTTTGGATCGTTTGCAATTCATGCGCTGCATGTGGATGCGGTAATGAAAACAGATTTGCCAGCTTTCCAGTGGGGCACGGCGGTGAAGCTAATATCGACTCATGAGTTCATCTAAATCGATACTTGCAGTTACGCTAGTAGTGACGAGCTTGCTTATTGCATGCTCCGATCAAAAATCTACTGCGACTCCTGCCAAGAACATGGCAGCTCCTGAGAACAAGTTAACTAAGAAGAGTGCAGCCGAAACTGTGGCCTTGCTTCGCAAGGCTGCCGTGCAGGGGGATGCAGATGCTCAGTTCAAACTCGCGATGATGTATGCCAAAACTGTGGCGTTGCTTCGCAAGGCTGCCGTGCAGGGGGAGGCAGATGCTCAGTTCAAACTCGCGATGATGTATGCCCAAGGTCACGGCGTCCCCAAGGATGACGTGGCTGCAGTGGGTTGGTACCGAAAAGCTGCGGTACAGGGGGATGCGAGAGCGCAGACCGGTCTGGGATATGCATACTCTTTTGGCAACGGCGTACCCACGGATGCCGTGCAGGCTGCGTCGTGGTTTCGGAAGGCTGCTGTGCAGGGGGATGCAGGGGCTCAGTCCAACCTTGGGTTGATGTACGAAGACGGCAGCGGTGTACCCAAGGATGTTGTGCAGGCGCTGGCGTGGTATCAAAAGGCTGCAGTGCAGGGGAATGCCCCTTCGCAGTTCCGCCTTGGTTTGGCATACAGCAACGGAAATGGCGTACCCAAGGATCTCGCGCAGGCTGCGGCGTGGTATCGCAAGGCTGCAGAGCAGGGGTATATAGATGCGCAAGTCAGTCTTGGTTTTGCATACAGCAACGGTAATGGCGTACCCAAGGATCTCGCGCAGGCTGTAGCGTGGTTTCGAAAGGCTGCGGAGCAAGGGGATGCAGATGCTCAGTTCAATCTTGGGGTGGCATACGGTAACGGTTACGGCGTACCCGAGGATGCCGTGCAGGCTGTGGCATGGTATCGCAAGGCTGCAGAGCAGGGGCATGTAGGGGCGCAATTCAATCTTGGGGTGGCATACGGCAAAGGCAACGGCGTACCCACGGATGACGTGCAGGCTGTGGCGTGGTTTCGAAAGGCTGCGGTGCAGGGGAATGCGGAAGCTCAGAAAATCATTGGGCGGGCATATTACAACGGCGATGGCGTACCCAAGGATTCCGTGCAGGCTGCGGCGTGGTTTCGAAAGGCTGCAGAGCAGGGGGATGCCGATGCCCAATACATGCTGGGCATGTTGTACGAAGAGGGAAAAGGTGTTCCACTTAGTTCCATACAAGCCTATATGTGGCTCAATCTGGCGGCTGCCCAAGGGCAAGAGTTAGCGAGTACGTATAGGGAAAGTATTGCTTCCACTCACATGAGTCGTGAACAGATCGCAGAAGCCCAGCGCCTGTCCCGTGAGTGGAAATCTAACCATCCAACAGAATAGAGTCCGCCCTCATTGCAGATAGTACGCGCAGGTACGCTCGTGCCAATCAGCTGTTGAACGGCAGGTAATCGATGCATTGCCGACAGATTGGCACCAGTAAGTGAACGTCGGCAATGGCCGAAAAGCGGATAGCCCCTGATCCAGTTCTTCCGGCCCACCGGTATCACCCCAGCGTGGAGCCAAACGCTACTGCGCTCGCAACGCGCTCCACCCCTTCGCCTTCATGCACAGCAGCAGCCCCCGCGTGGCTGTCTGGGTTTGCTGCGTCTGCACCGGCCGATGCGCCTCGCCCAGCCGGGCGACACAGGTATTCGTGTCGGCTTCGAGGCTGCCGGCGCCGCTGCCGGCCTTCCACCATGAACTCACCTTGAAGGTGTCCAGCATGTCGGGCTTGCGCGTCGCGGTCGGCGCGGGCTGGGTCGAGCCGGATACGGTGGGCATGTCGGCGTGTCGTTCGCCCGGCGCGGCGCTCGTTGCGTTTTCGATCCGGATATTGCTGGGGATGACGGAGGCTTCGATGACGGGGTCGGCATCCAGGGGTTCCATCCGGCCCAGGTTCTGAACGGTCCAGCCGCTGTCGGCCATGCATTTCTCGTAGGTGGCATCGCTGCCTTTTTCCCGACAGGTCTTCTTCGCGCTTTCCAGGTCGCCCGAGGTGGCGCCGCGCTTGTAGGCGAGCTCGCCGCAGCCGCTGAACAGCAGGGTCGCGAGCGCCACGGCGCAGGCACTGCAGAGGGTTCGGGTTGGGGCGAAATCTATCATCAATAGTCCTCCTGTAGGCGTCCGCGTCGGCCATCCGACGCCGCAGAAGGTAGCACCCAATCCG
>JAJZRT010000136.1 GCA_021802595.1 Pseudomonadota bacterium | reverse complement strand
CAGAGCCAGTGCAGCGGTCAACGCACCGGGGTGCTCAAAGGCGACCGAAAAGCCGGCCACCATCCGCGTGCACACATCGATGACTAGGGTCAGGTAGGCTCGGTCCACCGGCTGGCGGTCGTGGTCGCTGACCAGGATCAGGTCGATCGGAGTGTGGTCGATCTGGACGACGGCAAGCGGGAAATCGGCATTGGGAAAGGATCCTCGCAACGGCTCGTATTTCTCCCGCGCGTGCTTTGCACCATACCTGGCGGTGTCCATCGCGCGCGGATTGCGCAGACGAATCGCGCGCACGACAGTGCCCTCTGAGGGTGGCGGGAGCTTGGCCATGACACATGCGAGACGAACGCTTCTCCAGGTCTCGGCGAATGTGGGCCTTTCCTGTCGGGCGTAGACCTGATCGATCTCACGCTCGACGATGGACTTGACCTCGGGCGCGAGGCGGCTACCGCCTTTGTCGGAACGAGACTTTCGGACAAAGTCGGAGACTCGTTCCCTCTGGTCCCAACAGGCGAGCAGCGCGTAGACGGTACTACGGCTGCGTCCAAGCCTCGCGGCTACTGCGTCGACATCGGCGTGGCCCCGTTGTTGGCGGGGCTTCGCAATGAGCGCCTGCAGCGCATCAAAGGTGCGTAGAGCCTTGTCCCACTGAGACTCGCTGATGGAATGAATCCCGGCCCGTGGTGGAACCGGCGCCGGCGATGACAACTCGGCCACCGGCGCAAGGACCTTGCGCCGTCCCTTCATCGCCCGCAGCTCTGCGCGATCCAGACCGACCAGGTCGGTGAGGATCCATTGCTCGTCTTGCCAAGCGATCACGGACCCGGGGGCCAGTCGCTTCATGTCAAGCTCCAACGCGCAGTTCGGCCGTCATGCCCAGCTTGCGTGTCCAATCGATCTGAACAGCGTGCGTGGCAATCAGGTGCCAAAGACTGGGCAGCGTGGACGTCTTCTCATGGCCCTTGCTGTGAAGGTGTTCGAGTACCGCCTTGGGTGTGACGTGTCCTTCTTCAATGGCCAGGAGGATGGCCTGCTCCACCGCCAGGCTTTGGCCCAATCGAACGTACGCGTGAAGAAAGCGGACGTTTTCGAGATGGGGGCCTCGAATCCGATCTTCCGTCAGGACGGCGAAGTCCCAGCCGCACTCTCGAGCATGTGCTCGTGCCGCACGAAACTTCTGGATGAGTTCTCGCCAGATTCCACGGCAATCGCCGCGGTGCTTGACCTCAACGAGCAGCGGCCGGCGA
This sequence comes from Pseudomonadota bacterium, assembly GCA_021802595.1. The sequence goes on along the minus strand of JAJZRT010000136.1, from coordinate 6,970 downwards.
CCTGATTTCCAGAAGATCAACGCGTCAGGCGTATAGGACTTCGCGTCCCCGGTAGCGCCTACGTAATCGATGCGAACGGGTTGAGGGTGATAGGACTCGAAGTCGGGGTCATCGCGAACCAGCTCCATGAGGTCGCGCTCGAGGGATGACTCGTAACGTTGCCCGCCGGGCATGGTGCCCGTGACGCTGCGCGTCTGAATGCCGATCTTTCGGACGGGCGGGAAGTGGTTCACAAAAAGTTCGTTGGAGGTGTCGACAGCAACTTTAGTCGAGTTCTTCCACCTCAATGCCCTCCCTCCCGCGTGTGCGCCCGGTAGGGAGGCCGCGCGAGATCAGCCGCGTGGCTATGCTTGCGTGCGCGTTGGATGCGATTCGCGCAACGTCCTGTGCCGAGAGCTCCGTTCCGAATATTGCGGCATGTCCTCCTAGGCTTGGGTCAACGGCAAGGGGAGCCAGTTGGAAGCTTGCGATAGTTGCTCTACCTCGCTCTCGACGGGTCGGTTGCATGAATACGGCGAAGTTCAGGGACTATCGGGACAATTTGCTAGGGCGTAGCGCGGCGTACTTAACGACGGTTGCTCAGGCGACGAAGCAAGGTGCGGCCAGTGATAAGTCCAAGGTGCAGCCGGAACGTACTGTGATCTTCATCCGATAGCCCGGGATGCGCCCCGTCCGTGTGGAGCATCTTGAACAGTCCACTCAAATAGTTCTTCCCGTCGCTGGTCCACTCGTTCCTGTTGACCGACAGAAATCCGCGATCCGCCAGCCAAGCGCGCCGGTTTTCACTGGAAGCCAGCGCAGCGGCCCGTTGCGGATCAATGTGCAAGGCGATGTCGCTTAGCAAGCCTTCCAGGAACGTGCGTATCTGGCTGTTCGCCGCCGCCCAGTCGCCGCGCGCGTGCGCGTCGATGGCTTGGTCAAGATGCCCCAATGGCACCGTGAACCCGAACTGCTTCAACAGTTCGTGAACCTCATCACCGGCCGAGGGAATATCCACTTCACCAGGCAACGCTGCGCGCAGCAATGGCATTCGTCCATCCTCATCCCAGGAAACAACGTAGCCGTCGAGCGCCAGCCCTCGCAGAAAACGCTCCTGCTCGGCCTTCGCATACTGCGACACGACCACTCCAACTGCTTCGCGCACCGCGGCTTCAGCCAGAGTCATAGGCCCGTCCACGGTGCCGACGGTCTGCGTTGCGCGTTGGTTCACGAGGCGCGCTAGTACAGCACTTTTCGCGGTCACGCTCTTTTCCGGCCCCTGCAGGATTTCATCGTCCAGCGCTAACCGCACCACGAGCTGGTCGAACTTCGCCTGCGTCAACATTTCCGCAAGGAACTCCACCGCGGCGATGATGGTGGGGCGAGAGAATGGATGAGCTTTCATCGCTGCCTACGTCCTTTCGTTGTTGTGGGGTCGGCAACGGAGTGCATCACCACTGCCGGCTCCCTGTTGCGCGGCCGCGCTCTACGGCTGCCCCGCTCTGCGTGAGGCAAGGTAGTCGTCTACGTTGTGGCGACTGAGGGCCTTCTTGACTTGTGCAGTTGTCACCGCACGAGCGGCCAGCAGTGTGTCCAACTGCTCCTGCCACCGCACGGCGCGATGGGCCTCCATGTGTTCCGCCAGCTTGTCGATATCGCCTTCCGTGGGGGCTGGTGACGCCCCGCCGACAAAGGCGTCGCAGATCGTCACCATCCCAGATTTCGCCGGCACGTCGGCAGCGCACAGGACAGCCGTGACGATCTCAAGTGCATTGGGCTTGTCGATCTGCGCGGGCAGGCTGTTCATCCATGCACCAGCAACCTCGGTCGAGAAGGAGCGAATCAAGAAGCACACCTCGTGCGCATGCCGTGCGATTGCGTCAGCGGCGCCGTGATTCAAAGACTCGATCACCATGCGACGATAGCCATGCGCGTAGGCGCTTTGGATGGAGGGGAAGACCAAAAGTCCCTCGAAATGCGGTGACAGTGGGGAATCGTCTTTCCCGTAGCCAGGGCGAAACGTCGGTTGGATGCGAACCGCTGGCCCCGCGTGCTCGGTCAGGGGCAGCACGGCCTCCAGCAAAGCCTTGCGCTGCGTGTCGCCAGGCGTGATGCCGAGCACAATGATTCCGTAGGGGCGCGTTGCCACCGCCAGCCTCAGTGCATCTTCGAGCACTTGCGGCAGATGCTGGTTCGTCGTGAACCGTTGCGCGGCCGACGGCACCGCCCGACGCTGCACAAACGGCTGTACCACCTGAAGATCGCCCAACTCGGTAACGATCCCGAGCACGTCGACGAGATCGCTGTCGAGACCTTCATCGTCAGGCCGGAGCAGTAGGTCGATGTCGCTATGCAAATTCTCGGGCAGTGGCGTCTCCGCCAAGACCACGACGCGCAGCGAGGACGAATAGGCGAGACCGGCGGCCGTGTTCAGCCGGTCCTTGTTGTCGCTCCACGATTCCTGCGTCAACGGCACGGGGCCGACCACGACCAGAGTGCCGCTGGGCAGTCGGTCCATGCCGCGCGAGAACAGGCCATGTTCGCCCAAGTCGATGGCCGCGTCCGAAGAATGGCCGGCGTCCTCCGCGTAGAGCAGTGCGCCGTCGGTGGCGGCCTCGTACCTAGCGATGGCCGCGTCGATGGCATTTTTCGAGGTCGTCACGTACACGCCTGGCACGGGGCCGTCGGGCCAGACCTTTAGAACGGTGGTGGCCGAGGGCTCCAGTATCTGGAGCATTTCATCCACCGGTAGGATCAGGCCATGGTGTTTCGCAATGCGCTTGGCGAGCCGATCGGCCGAGTTGCTGTCCCACTGCGCAGCAGATACGCGAGCGGGGAACGCATTGACTTCAGGCCAGTTCCGCAAGCCGGGAATGGATGCGCTCAGGTCGAGTGCCTGGCCGTGCTTGAGGGTGAGGTTGTAGCGTTCGAGGTACGCGCGCAAGCGCTCCGCGAACACCTTGAGCTGCTGGGTGTCCATATTGATCTCCGTCGGGCGTCGAGCCGGTGCACGCTTTACGGGCCGCCCAAGGAATCAAATATGGATCGGGTCGGGCTCTGGAATGCTCCGTCTTCGTCGTACCCCAAGGGGCGCGTGCGGCAGGCGACGGCAACCTGTTGGCACGATACCACGCCGCAGCGAATTCGCCAATCGCGCCGGTCTTGTGAGACACTGTCGGCAAGGCTTCGGGCAGGAGCCTGCCACCCGTCATAGCAAAGCTGTTGACAGCACTGCCGGCAACCTCCCTCTCTTCCTGCGCATGTCATGTTCAGGTTCGAGAAGCGGCAGACGGGTGACGTTTCGCCATGAACCGGGAGAGCATGTCATGTCGAGTGAAGCCATTCGGCCGTCCACGATGGACGGCATCAAACGCCTCGCCAAATCGCTCAAGGTCGAGCGAGGTATCCAGCACACGCAAGCCTTGGATGCCGCCGCGCGGGCAGCGGGATTCGAGAACTTCCGCCATGCGGGCAACATGCTGCGCGCCACCCCCAAGACGGAGCGTTCCCATCCCGACCACCGTGTCTTCCTGACCTCCTATTGGAAGGACCACGATGGTGGCGGGGCGGGGCGCGAAACGCAGGGCATCTGGCTGTCCGTTCCGTGGGGTGATCTCATCACGACGCTCCAGTTGAAGAACCATCGGGCACTGGCGGGCTTCCGTGCCGAGGGCCCTGACCATCTAGCGCGCGAGCACCTACAGAGTTCGCAATCGGCAGCTCGGCGTTCGGTGTGCGCCGCCGCTCGCGCATTGCATTTCATGGATGCGACGAAGCTACGTCCGTCCAAGAGTGACAGCCGCGCGTTTCCCGGCGTGCGATCGAACAACGAGATCCCTGGCCGTGACCACGACAGCATCTGGTATGACCGCCAGACAAGGCGTTATCTCATTGCGGACGAGCCCTATGAGAGGGCCGTTGACTGGATGGCGCAGGAGCGCGAGACCTGGGCGAAGGAACATGGCTTCGTCATCGTCAAGCCTGAGTGGGCGGGCATGTACGCCCCCGATGTCGGTTCTGGTCTGTACCTTATCGCGCACGAGACGAAGGGCATCCCGCTGGAACCCCTCGCGGCGGCGCTGAACAAGCTGCCGCCACCCATTGTCGAGGCCGCATGGGACGGAGAATCCGCACCGATGGCACCGTACTTTGTTAGCCCCGGTGCCATCGCGCAGGCTGCTGCTGCTAAGGACAAGCCGAAAACGCCGCGTAGACAAAGTGGCCAGCGCAATTCGGTTGGCTATGTCCAGACCTTCGTTGGCCCACAGCGCCGTCCGAAGGGAAGGATGCCGATCGAGGCGCACGCGCATGTCGGCCGCCTGCTGAAGTCAGTACTCAAGGACACCTACCACCGCAAGGGTGTCTACAACCGCGTCAATGCAATTCGCAGTGAACTCGACGAGTGGACGCAGCGCGAGTACAACGATGCCGAACTGCCCAACGAGCAGTTCATTAAGTTGTACTACCACGACTCCGGCCGGACGTTTGCGCGCGCGCCTACCGAAGCCGATCGCGAGCGCCACGTGCAGAGTCTGGCGCACGCGAAGCAGCTCCTGGGCGAACACTATCCCGACTGCCCACCGCTGCGGTCACTGCTAAAAATGCTGGATGCCGCAATCAAGTCGTTGCAGGACTGGAACTGAGGCCACGCTCCTAACACTGCCGGGAGGCCGAAAGGGTCCTTCTGCCCTTCCTTTACGGGAGGAATGTCCGAAATAATTCGGTGGCCCTACAAAAAGTCCAAAATAATTATGTGCCTTACAGCCTGGCCGCCGGCCGGCTGCGCCCGGGCGAGGTCTCGCTGGCCCACCACGGCCTGCTGTTCCTGGACGAACTGCCCGAGTTCGACCGCCGCGCGCTGGAAGGCCTGCGCGAGCCCCTGGAATCCGGCTGCGTGCACCTGGCCCGCGCGGCGCGACGCCTGCGCCTGCCAGCCAGTTTCCAGCTCGTGGCCGCCATGAACCCCTGCCCCTGCGGGCACCTGGGCGACCCGACCCGCGAGTGCCGCTGCACCCCCGAACAGGTGCAGCGCTACCGCGCGCGCCTGTCGGGCCCGCTGCTCGACCGCATCGACCTGCGCGTCGAACTCAACGCGCTGGCACCCGCCGAGCTGTTCGAGCTTCCCCCCGGCGAGCCCAGCGCCCTGGTTGCCGAGCGCGTGCTGCGGGCCACCGAATGCCAGCGCGAGCGCCAGGGGCAGCCCAATGCCCGGCTCGAAGCCTCCGCGCTGGAGCAGCACTGCGCGCTGCCGGGCGCCGAGCGGCGCTGGCTGGCCGAAGCCCTCGCCCGCCTGGGAGCCTCGGCCCGCTCCGCGCACCGGGTGCTGCGCGTGGCGCGAACCATCGCTGACCTGGCGGGCTCACCGCGCATCGCGCGCCCGCATCTGGCCGAGGCGCTGCAGCTGCGCAGGGCACTGGGTGGCGCGTAGCCATCGGGGGCATTCGGGTTGCTCGGTCCATGCGCGGGCGCCGCAGAGCACCGATTCGATAGCGACTGAAAGAAGGACAGGGTCACCGGCGAGGCTTGTAGCCGGCCTCGCGCTGCGCGCGGATGGCGAGCACGAAGGCCACATCGATTTCCGGCACGAAACGATAGAGCGCGACATACCCGCGCGAACCATGACCGATCACGAGCTCGCGCATTCCGGCCTTGCCCTTGCGGCCGATCTCGGGGCTGTGTCGCAGGATCTGGATGGATTCCAGAATGTCGGCAATACGGCCTGGAACATCTCCGTCGAACTGCGCGACGTGGTCGAGAATACGGTCGAAATCCTGCAGAACTTCGGGAGCCAGCTCGATGCGAGCCATCGCCGTGGTCAGCGCTTGAGTTGGCGCGCTGTGGGCTTGCGAGGGCGTTCACCGCGCGCGCGTGCCGCCACATAGGCGCTGGCCTCATCCCACGCAATCGACTTTCCGCTCGCGAGCAAGGTCGCCCAGCGTTGCTCCGCAACCCTGTGAAATGCCTCCTCGAGTTCGGATTGCTCGATGGTCCGTTCGATGGCGTCCAGGATGAACGCATGCGCCGTCGTGCCTGCACGTTCGGCGGCCGAGGCAAGTCGGGCCTTGAGTTGCTCCTCAAGCCGAATGGTCGTCGTGCTCATGGGTTCCCCGGTGGTGGCGCGTGGACTTCACAACATTAGCACAAACGTGCTACACAAGGAGTAGGGTCCACGCCGAAGCCCTGGGATGCGACATGTGCCGGAAGGCCGACTACGAGCCGCAGCCCTGCGCGAGGGCTGCGGCGGGGGGCTCAGGCCGCCTGCAGCGCCTGCTCCAGGTCGGCAATCAGGTCGTCCACATGCTCGATGCCCACCGACAGGCGCACCATGTCGGCGCTCACGCCGGCGGCGGCCAGCTCCGCGTCGCCCAACTGGCGGTGGGTGGTGGTCGCGGGGTGGCAGGCCAGGGACTTGCAGTCGCCGATGTTGACCAGGCGGGTGAACAGCTTGAGCGCGTCCTGGAAGCGCGCGCCGGCCTCGCGCCCGCCGCGCAGGCCGAAGCTGAGAATGCCCGAGGCGCGCCCGCCCATCAGGCGCTGCGCGGTGGCGTGGTCCGGGTGGTCGGGCAGCCCGGCATAGCGCACCCAGGCCACCTTGGCGTGCCCGCGCAGGTGGGTGGCGATGCGCAGGGAGTTGTCGCAGATGCGGTCCATGCGCAGCGGCAGGGTCTCCAGGCCCTGCAGCAGCAGGAAGGCATTCATCGGCGACAAGGCCGCGCCCATGTTGCGCAGGGGCACGACGCGGGCACGCGCGATGAAGGCGGCAGGGCCGAAGGTCTCGGTGTAGCTCACGCCGTGGTAGCTCACGTCGGGCTCGACCAGCAGGCTGAAACGCTCGCGCTGCGCTGCCCAGTCAAAGCGCCCGCCATCCACGATGGCCCCGCCCACGCTGTTGCCATGGCCGCCGATGTACTTGGTCAGCGAGTGCACCACGATGTCGGCGCCATGCTCGAAGGGTCGGCACAGATAGGGCGAGGGCACGGTGTTGTCGACG
>JAJZRT010000135.1 GCA_021802595.1 Pseudomonadota bacterium | reverse complement strand
GTCTCTGACCCCTTAGTCTAGTCCGACCCTTAGTCCGACCCTTAGTCCGACCCTTAGTCCGACCCCTTAGTCCGACCCCTTAGTCCGACCCCTTAGTCCGACCCCTTAGTCCTGCTTAGTCCTGGACCCCTTAGTCTCAAGGCCGAGATTGTCGTCAGCGATACAGGGCATGGGATTGCCCCTGAAGACCTGCCGCATGTACTTGATCATTTTTACCGCGCCGATGGGGCGCGCCCTCGACTGGGGCAAGGCACCGGTCTCGGTCTTGCCATCGTCCGGTCAATCATACAATTGCATGGTGGAAGCGTCTCAATCCAGAGCGAACCGGATCGTGGGCACGGCCGTCACGCTGACATTTCCTGTCAATCACCGCGAGATACCCATAGGATGCAACAAGGGCGCCGATCATGGTTCCCATCTCTGGCGGTAGCTGAAGACGAGCCCCGGCCCGTGCTCGCGTTCGCGCAGGGTCACGACCCCACCCAGGCGGGATGCGCTTTCCCTGGCAATGGCCAAGCCGAGGCCGCTACCCGTCATGGTGGAACCGGGCATGCGATAGAAGGCGTCGAAGACGCGCTCGCGCTCCTCGCGCGGAATCCCCGGCCCATTGTCGACGATTTCAACTACCGCGGTGTCACCTTCGGCCAGAAGCCGGACTGTCACCTCGCCGCCGGCCGGCGTGTATTTCAGGGCATTGTCCAGGGCGTTGCCCAGAATCAGTCGCAGTGACTGCGGCGCGGCGCGCAGCGAAAAGCGCGCATGTTCATCAAGCCCGAGGTCAATCTTCTTTGCCTCGGCTCGAGGCAGGAATTCCCCGATCAGTTCGCGCACCATAGCCGGGATATTGATAACGGCTTCCTCGGCCGCCCCTGCCTGGGCCCGGGCCAGGCTCAGGAGCTGCTCGGTGAGTTGCCGCGCGCGTTCGATGCCGGCTTGCAGCGGCCCGACCCGTTCTTTCATCGCTTCCAGCGAGTCGGCCTGCAGCAGGTTTTGGGCCTGCACCGACAAGGCGGTGAGCGGGCTGCGCAGTTCGTGGGCCGCGTCGGCGATGAAGCGCCTCTGTCGGGCCATCAATTGATTTACTCGCTCCAGCAGCCGATTGATGGCATGCACGAAGGGTGTGATCTCGTTCGGAAGGCCAGCGTCGGAAACCGGACCGGGTCGATCCGCCGCCTGGCTGTCCAGGTTCCTGGAGAGCCTGGCAACTGGCGCGAATTCCCGTTGGGCAATGCGCACGATCAGCCAGGCCAGCACGGGCAGCAGAAGCAGCAGGGGGATCAGGGTGCGCAGGGCGCTGTTGGTCGCGATCTCGTCGGGTACATCAGTCGGTTGTGCGACGACGGTACGCTTTCCCGCAGGAGTATCATGAATGAATACCCGAAGCCGCCCGAGACTGCTGTCCAGAGTGTGAAACCCGGGCCGCAGACCGGCGGGAAGCCAATCCGGACGGGGGTTGGGTGGCAGTTGAATGATCAGGATGCGGGACTCCTGGTCGTCCATGGCGATATCCGTTTCTTGCGGCCGCCCGTACCCCAAGGCGCCCTTTCCGTTCAGCACCGTGATCTGGCGCAGCATGTCGTCCTGGAATTCCTTCGCTTCGCCGTAGGCGAGAATGAACGACGCCAGGCCGGCGACCAGACCCGAAAGCAGGACGGCAATCCCCAGCATCAGCGAAAGATGCCTTTGCAGCGAGTGCGTCATGTTGGACGCTCCGGTCCCATGACCACACCAAGTGCGTTTTGCCTGGCGGCATTCCCGGGCTTCCCGCGCATGCCGCGGATCAGCAAGTCCACAAGTACGCCCTTTGCTTCAGTTCATGGAAAACTGTTCTCATCTGAACCATCTTCTCATACACCGGCATTTCTCCCGAAATGCGGCGAGCTTTGCTCAGCCGCGTCGGCGGCCGAAGCGGCGCCAACCCATGACGCTCAGAACCAGCGCGGGGACGCCGAGAGCGACCGGCAGGATGCGCGCGGATTCCACCACGGGCTTGCGCCGCACCTGGAAATCCACGAAGGGGCTGGTCATCACATGCCCCGTTTCCCGATCCACCGCGCTGATCACCACCCGGTAGGAACCGGCCTGGATGAGGCGCATGGGCCACTCGACCTTGGCCTGCTGCCCGGGTTGCAGGATGGCCTGGGTCACCGCCTTGTGCGCGCTCCAGTCCTCTAAATCCACCGGCTGCTCGTGTCCCGGATCCACCTGTACCAGACTGATCCATGCCACGACACCATGGGCCGGCTGACCGCCGGGGTTGCTGATCGTGCTGCGGAACTTGAGCCAGTCGCCCATCTGCGGCGAAGGCGGGTTGGCCGGGTCCGGCGCCAGCGTGATGTTCAGCGAATCGGCTGCCCAAGCGGGCCCCAGGCCCAGCAGCGATAGCCCCAGGAGCAAGCGGATGACGGTTCTTTTCATGGTCGGATCCCCTTCATATTTCCATCTTGCGCACGCTGCGAATGGCGAAAGCCGCCGTCAACACCAGCCAGACCAGCGTGACGCCAAGACGGGTGAGTTGCATCGCCAGCGGCTGCGAATCGATCACCACGCTGTCGAACGTGTTCACGGCCGCCGAGAACGGATTTAACGCGTCGAACAACTTGCCGATAGCGCTTTGGCGCAGGCTTGGCCCCAGCAGCAAGGGGCTGGCAAGCAGCATCAAGGTGATGAGCGAGGTGACCAGGGCAGAGCGCACACTGCGCAGGCGGGCCGACAGGGCGATCCCAAAGAATCCAAAGCCCAGCACCACCGGCGTGCCGAACAAGGCCAGATAGACCACGGCCTGGGTGAGGTTCTGGCCGCTCGACCCGACCGCCCAGACATAGGGCAGGCTGAGCAGGTACATGACGACCCATCCCGCGACCTGGCCGCCCATTTTTCCGAACACGATCTGGGATGGGGTAACCGGCGTCAGCAGCAACGGCATCAGACTGCCGCGCTCTCGTTCGCCGGCCACGGTATCGCTGCCAAGCACCACGGCGAGGAGCGCGCCAAGGGCAGTGACGGTGCCCATCACCATGTAGACCACTTGCGCGTTGTCCAGCAAACTCAATTCGGTGTTGCTCACCAGCAGCAGGCTCAGCACCGACATGACGACGGAGAGCGCAAGTAGCCAGGCAAGGCCACGTCCACTCTGGAGTAACTCTCCGCCTTCCTTACGCGCGATCAGGGTGATGGGGTTCATCAGGCTGCCTCCTTCGCTTCGGTAACTGCCATATAGAGTTCTTCGAGTCCGCCACCCTCGCGGTGGATTTCATCAATGCGCACGCCGGCGTCCAACAGCGCGCGCCACGCACCGGCCGGCTCGACATGACTCGCGACCTCCACGTGCCACCAGTCTCCCGCGTGTGCCAACAGCGTGATGTCGGCGGGCAGTTGCTCCGGCGCTCCATTCGTCTCCACGCGCAGCCGATAGCGCACCGCCGCGCGCTGTGACGACAGCAAGTCGGCAATGGAGCCTTCCAGCAGGGTCTGGCCCTGCGCGATGATGCCGATGCGGGTGCAGAGCCGATCCACATCGTCGAGCAGGTGCGTGCACAGCAGGATGCCCACGCCGTGATTCGCGCTCAAGTCGAGCAGCACGTCGTGGATTTCCCGGCGGCCGCGCGGATCCAGCCCGTTGGTGGGCTCATCCAGGATCAGCAGTTCAGGCCGATTGATGAGCGCGCGGGCCAGACCGAGCCGCTGCCGCATGCCGCGGGAATAGGTCTCGATCGGCGCCGGATTTCCGCCATCCAGGCCGACGCGGTCCAACAGTTTGGCAAGCTCGGCCGTGTCTGGCTTCATTTGATACAGGCTGGCGACCCAGCGCAGATAGTCGCCGGCGCTCATCCAGTCATAGAATCCGGCCTGCTCCGCCAGCACGCCGATCCGACGGTGCAGTTGGAGCGCATCGGCAACGGGGTCGAGACCCAGCACCCTGACCGAGCCGGACGAAGGCGCCCGCAGCCCGGTGACGACGGAAATGGTGGTGCTTTTGCCCGCGCCGTTGGGACCGAGCAGGCCGTAGATCTGGCCTTTTTCCAACGTCACGTTGACATCCCGCAATACCGCATGGGGACCGAGATTGAGCTTCAACTTGCGGATTTCGACCAGCATGATTCACTCCTTGTGTGGGCCCCAACAGGCCCCAAGCTTCAAAGCCAGCCCGTCCCTCCTGACGAGAGACGGGGTTGTCACCGCTTTGACTGACGGGGGCCTGCCCGTCTGGGGCAACCGATTATTTACTTCGGCGCATTGAGTTCCTCTTTAGTTTGTTCGGGGAGTAGGCGGCATGCCGCCTTCCCCTATATACAAAAGACTAAAGTCATCAGGCCGAGGCCGGACAATCAGTCGTCGTCCCGTTCCTGACCTTCGCGGCCCTCGGCTTCATGGTCGGCCTGGTCCGCCTGGGCGGAAAGAATCTTGCCGTTGTTGATATCCACCTTGACGTCCGTGGTCTGCGTGCCGCGCGTCACTTCCACGCCATACACCAGCGTGCCGTTCTCGTCCTCCAGCTCGGCCCGGACGGCCTTGCCCTGGGCATGTTGCTCGGCTGCCGCGATCGCCTGGGTCAGGCTGATCTTGGCCTGGGACAGCAAGGCCGCGTCGTTCTCCTGCCCTCCGTTGGCGCCGTTCGCGCCCGCGAAAGCCAGGGAAGCGCCGAGCGCGGTCACGCCGATGACGCCAAGTAAAAGGGATTTTTTGCTGCGCATGATGATGCTCCTATAGAGTTGATCGAAATTCGGTAAACGCTTTTTGCATCCACCGTAACAAACACTTTACGCCAGAAGAATTAGCGCACGATTAGGGTACGGCAAGCGAGCCTTCACCCTATCAAGTCGTCGCGCTCGCGTTCATGCGAAGCGCAAAGATAATCTTCATTTCTCAAACGATTCCTCATTCGGGCGTGCCACCATCCAGCCTGCCCCACGCACGTTCTTGATGACATCGGCACCGAGTTTCCTGCGCACGCCATGGATCAGGAAATCCACTGCGTTGCTCTCCACCTCCTCGTTCCAGCCGTAAATCCGCTCTTCCAGCTCAGCGCGAGTGAGGATCGCGCCCGGGCGTAAGAGCAGCGCGTGCAACAAGGCGAACTCCCGCGCGCTGAGCAGTTCCACGACATCGCCGCAGCGAGCCTCCCTCGTTGCCGGGTCGAGGCTGATCCTGCCGTTGGTCAATACCGGCGCGGCCTGTCCGCCCTGGCGGCGGATGACCGCGCGGAGCCGAGCCAGCAATTCGTTGACATCGAACGGCTTCACCAAATAGTCGTCGGCCCCGAAATCAAGCCCTTTGATCCTGTCGTCCACGCCGTCGCGGGCGGTAATGACGATGACCGGCGCCGCGTTGCCCTCTTGCCGCAGCCGCCGCAACACTTCCAGTCCATCGCGTTTGGGCAGGCCCAAGTCGAGCAAGACGGCCTGATGCTCGCCGTAACGCAATGCGTTGTCGGCGGCAGCACCGTCCGTCACCCAGTCCACGGCGTAGGCGGCATCCTTGAGGGCCATTGACACCGCCTCACCGATCATCGGGTCGTCTTCAACCAGCAGGATGCGCATCGTCCCCTCTCCTCACCCTTCATCCACGCGCCAGCGAGACATCATTGCCTGAAAGACGAGACCGGGCCGGCGCTGCCGGAACAGAGCGATGCACAGAAGGATGAATGCCAGCAGCACCGCCGATGCGGTATAGCGGCTCAAGGCCAGTCCACCGGATGCGATGGGCTTGTCCAGAAAATCCCCCACCACCGCGCCCAGCGGACGGGTCAGGATGAAGGCGGCCCAGAACAACACCGTGTGGGAAATCCGGGTCCAAAGGTAAGCCGCGACGACGATCAACAACAAGGCGCCGAACACGATTGCGCCTCCCTCGTAGCCGAGCCCTGCCGTGTCCGCCGTCCAGTCGCCCAATGCGGTCCCGAGCGTCTGGGAAAACATGATGGTCACCCAATAGAACATTTCCGACTTCGGCGAGCCGACGCTATCCACCGCCACGGAACCGAGCGTCTTGTACCAGACAGCCAGTGAAGCCATCAGCAGCGCGAACAGCAGGCTTGCGCCGCCGGTGTAGCCGATGCCAAGCGAACGATCGGCGAAATCCGCCAGCGTCGTACCGACTGTGGTGGTGGCGATGATGGTCGTCCAATACAGAAGCGGATGAAAGCGCTTCGCCCTGATCTGAGCGGCCACGGCGAGGAGAAAAATCGCCGAGAATATCCCCGTGCCGACTAGATAGCCAAGGTTCATCGACATCGAGACGGCATCACCGCCCGTTTCTCCCAAGGTGGTGGCCGCGATTTTGATGATCCAGAAAATCAGCGTGATCTCCGGAACCTTGCTCAATGTCTCTTTAGTCGTGTTTTCCATACGAAATCCATGTTCACTTGCGTTCATTGTCTCACCCAGCCTTTCTCAATCAACCCGGAAAATATGCACTGGTAAGGGCGTTGCAGGCAGCGTACCACCGGCGCAACGAAGCAGCGCTCTTCGCCAAGGATCGGCCAGGCGCTGCCAAACGCCGGAAGTGCGAACCCCGGCATGCTCAAGCTGTCCGGGGCATCGCGTCCCTGCGGGTCACACTCAGAAAAACAACCAGGCTGAGAATGGTCGCGAGAAACATCAGGCTCGTCGTCATGGTGCCCATCCCCAACCCGCCGTTCTTGATCGGCTGGGACAGCCAATCGCCACAGGAGGCGCCCAGGGGACGCGTCAGCACGTAGGCGATCCAGAAGGCCAGGACGGCATTGGCCTTGAACCCGGAATAAGCCACAGTGACGGCGGCGATTATCGCGCCGAACATGAGGGCCGAATGGGCGTAGCCGAGTTTCATGCTCTCGGCGACGAGGTCGCCCGCTGCGGTGCCCAGGGCAAACGTGAACAGGATGGTCGCCCAGTAGAACAGCTCGCGCTTGGTCGTGAAGATGGAGTGGATCGACAGCGTTTTCTCGCTGGCGTACCAGAGGGCGAACGTCGCCAGCAGGGCCAGGCCGAATACCGCCGTGGCTGTTTCCAGTGCGACGCCGAAGTTATCCACCAGGTTGTCGGTGACGAGGGTGCCGACGACGCTGATCAGCACGACGTTAACCCAGTATAGCCACGGGACGTATTTCTTGGCCCGCAGCTGCATAAGCAGGAAAACCGACAGCAGGAAGGCCATGATGACGGATGTCCCGGTCAGCCCGAATTTCAGGTTGAAATTGAGGAAGTCGGCCCCGGTTTCGCCGACAGTGGTGGCCATGATCTTGATGATCCAGAAGTAAAGCGTGACTTCCGGCACCTTGTTCAGCATGTGCAATGCATCTTCGCGCGTAAGCATTTTCATTTTGATTCTCCTATGGTTCCGATAACTTCAGGTCACACGGGCACTCGCGTGACGAGGAAGATAGCAATCGAGAATTAGCCAGGAGTTAGCGGATGCCGGCTCGGAGCGATCCGGTACCTCTGGTCAGCGAAGCTGCCGCGAGGCGAAATCCATTTCCGTCGTCAGACAGCGGGCTGGGCAGCCCGGCAGCAATCTCGTGATCGGGTGCGCGGCCCGCTTACGACCTCGGTTGTTGTCGGGAATTCTTGCTTATACGCGCCGTGAGCAGGGTTTTGAGCAGGTCGTTCGGGCCGAGCACGAGCAGGCCGGCGCTGAGGAATATCAATCCGCTTTGCTCGATCGGAAACGGGCACAGGTCGGTCAGGCCGTGGACGCCGACAAGCGCGCCGACGACGGCGTCCGCTCCCAGCGCCGAGAAATAGAGAAATAGGGGACGAGAGAAATAGGGGACGGAGGGATTAAAGCATAGGCACTTTCCCTCCGGACGTAGCGCGCCTCCTCTCCCTGATGATTCGGCGCTGGGCAACAAGAGACACCAAGTGGCGTTGCGGGGTGCGGCGCGGCGTCTCGGGGCCAAACGCCCCCGCAAAAACATAGAACCGTGGTCTATGCCTGAAGTTTTTAGGTCTCTCCCCAGTGGCGATTGCTTTCGGCATAGGCCAGCATCTTTTTCACCCATGGCAGCAAGGCGTAGGCGGGGAACGCCAGCAGGAAGGTGAGCAGGAAATAGGGGGCGTAGCCCATGGACTGGGCGCCGTAGCCCCCCGCCCAGCCGGCGAAGGAGCGACTCATGGCGAACACCGAGGAGAGCAGGGCGTACTCGGTGGCGGAGTGTTTCTTGTCCACGATCGCCATCAGGAACGCGAGAAAGGCCGCCGTACCCAATCCCCCGGTAAAGGACTCCAGGGCGCTCGCCGAATACACCAGGGCCTTGTGGGCCAGG
>JAJZRT010000134.1 GCA_021802595.1 Pseudomonadota bacterium | reverse complement strand
GGTCGCCGACCTGTTTCGGCAGGTAGCGATACACCGCCGTGCCGTCGGCGCGGCTCAGATGGGCCGTCAGGTCGATGACGCCGCGCTGGCCGGGGATCAATTCGTAGGACCCTTTCGCCGTGCCGGCCATATCCAGGTTGGCGAATGCCAGGTCGTCCAGCGAGAGGCGGCGACCGCGCGGCGTTCTGGTCCACTTGCCGCGCGCATGCAGGCTGTCGATCCCGAACGAAGGCTCGCGGAACAGGTCGGGCAGGCTCAGCTTCATCTGCTGCGAATCGATCTCGAACACCCCGGCACGCGCATCGCCCTCGATGTGGCCACTCAGATTGGTCAGGCCTGGCTGGTTGTCGACCGCCGTCACACCCAGCCCGCTGAAGCGGGCGGCGACGCCGAAATTGTCCAGTCCGGGCTGTGGCCCGTTCCAGCGGAACCGCAGCAGGTCGAAACGGCCCTGCGGCTGCAGGGTTTGCAGGCGGGCGCGCAAGGCATCATCCATCGGCAGGCTCGGCAGGAGCGATTGCCAGCCGCCCAGGCTGAGTCCCTCGGCCGTGATTTCGCGTTCCGCCCCGCCCCACGACACCCCGACGTTGAACGGTGCGCCAAGGGCGGCGCCCGGGCGTGCCACCCTCAACTTGTCAAATGCCATGCGCTGACCGTCGGGACCGCGCTGCCACATCGCCTGGCCGCGTACCTGCGCCAGCCTCAACGCCGGCAGCCCGTCGCCCAGCACCGCTGCGACATCACGCAGATCGAGCGCGGCCGTCACTCCGACCAGCGCGCCGCGCGCCACCTCGAACTGCATGTTCAGCGCACCCCAACCCTGCTGCGGCTGATAGGGCAGCGCCAGCCAGGCAGCGAGGCGCGGAAACGACACCCCGGCCACGCTCGCATCGATGGTGCCGTTCCAGCTCCTGGGATCGTCCACATGGCGCGCGCGCAGTTTCGCCACAATCTCCAGCGGCCGCGCCAGGCTGGCCGGCGGAATGGCGCGCACCATCAGCCGATGGGCCCGGCGCACATTGGTCAGCGTGAAATCGACCGCCGTCAGGGTGAGCGGCGGCGCGTTGCGCACATCGTCGAGCCAGGTGAGCGTGACGCTGCCGGCATGCACCTGTCCCTGCCGCAGCAGCCAGCTGGAAAATCCGCTGTCCGGGGCTGCCGGGTTGACCGGGATGCCACCGACGTAGAAATGCCCATCGCGCGCACGCCGCACCCCGAGCACCAGCCCCTGCAGCTCGATCCGGTTGAAACGGGGCTCCAGAAACAGCAGCGAACGCCAGGCAAACGAGGCCTCGAGCTCGGGCAGGTAAAGGGCTGCATGGCCCTGGTGGTCGTACAGGCGAACGCCCTGCAGGCGGAATTCGGGACGCGCCTGCTGCCACGTGCCCGACACCGCCTCCAGGGTCACCCGCTGCCCCAGCGCACGTGACATCAGCGCGGCCACCGTATCGCGGTGTGTGGCGATATTCGGCAGCACCCAGAAATACATCAGCGCCACCACCGTGGCAAAGCCCGCGGCAGCCAATACCAGCAAGGCTGCCAGCCAGCGCGAGGCGCGGCGCAGGAACAGGGACAAAGCGGGGGAAACGGTCATAAATTACGGTTCTCGGAACCGCTGATTCTATGCGTTTAGCCGCGCTTTGCGGCGGCAATCCGTCGGTAAATTCCGTGTCTCATTCGCCCGTGAAGCGGTGGATCTGCCGCCGGTCACGCTTGGTGGGCCGCCCCTTGATCGAGGCGGCCGGGCTGGCGGCCAGCTTGCGATCGCTCGCCTGCTGATGACGGCGCGCGAGGCTGGCGGGATCTTCGGCATACAGCGTCTGCGCCACCGGTGCCGGGCCGCGCTGCATGGCCAGCGCCCGCACCGTCAGGGTCCACTCGGCGTCGCCGATGCGGACGTCGAGGCGATCGCCCGGCTTCACGTCGCGCGCAGGCTTGACGCGCTCGCCGTTCAGCTTCACCCGTCCATTGTCGATCGCCTGCGTGGCCAGGCTGCGGGTCTTGAAAAAGCGCGCCGCCCATAGCCACTTGTCGAGCCGCATCCGGTCAAGCGGTGTTTTCTCAGTCGGCATCGATCACGCCCGCAAACACACCGGGATTCGTCAGCGCCCGCGTGAACCAGTCGAGCGCGCGCCCCGCCTCGCCGCTGCGCCAGGCAAGATGCAGGGTTTCGCGCGGATTGCCACCCGCCCATTCGCAACGCACCAGGCGGCCGGCCGCCACCTCGCGCTCCGCCAGCCAGCGCGGCAGCGACCCCACCCCCAGCCCGGCCTGCTGGGCCGCCAGCTTGCCCGGCAGGTCGGCCACCGTCAGACGGGCCTGCTGCTGCAGCCAACCCGCGCTGCGCAGCGGCAGGTTGCGCGCGGTGTCGGCAATCACCACCGCGCGATGCGCGGCGATATCGGCCTGGGTGAGCGGCTTTCTGGCGCGCGCCAGCGGATGCTGCGGCGCCACGCAGAAGACGAATTCGACGTGGCCCAGCACACGGGTGCGGAAGCCGCCGCCCGCCGGCGCATTGCCGCCCGCGATCGCCAGATCGGCGCAGCCGGAGGCGAGCGCATCCCAGCTGCCTGCCAGTACCTCGTGGCGCAACCTGATCTCGGTTGCCTGCCCCAGGCGATAGAACGCTTCGAGCACCGGCAGCAGTGGCGTGGCCGGCAGGATGCCTTCCATCGCCAGGGCGAACTGCGGTTCCCAGCCGCCCGCCATCTGACGCGTCTTGTTTTCCAGCGCATGGGCGGCGCCCAGCAGCGCCCGACCCTCGTCCAGCAGCAGGCGGCCCGCCGGGGTGAAACGCGCGCGGTGGCCGGAGCGGTCGAACAGCAGCACATCGAGCTCGGCCTCGATCTGCTGCACGGCATAGGTCAGCGAGGATGGTGCGCGCCCCAGTTCCTCGGCGGCGCGGGCGAACGAACCCTTGCGGTCGATGGCGTCGAGGATGGTCAGCGCCACCAGGGTCAGCGGCATGTTCGAACAATTCGAATGGATTGATCGAATTGTGCCGGTTTTACTCGCTGAAGGCCACGCCTATAGTCACCCCATCGCCTGAACAAGCAATCTGACAAAGGAGCCCATCATGCTGACCGTACGCAAATCGTCCGAACGCGGCCACGCCAACCACGGCTGGCTCGACAGCTATCACACCTTCTCGTTTTCGAGTTACCGCGATCCCGAGTGGATGGGCTTCGGCCCGCTGCGCGTGATCAACGACGACCGCATCGCGCCGGGCGCGGGCTTCCCGACCCACAGCCACCAGGACATGGAAATCGTCACCTGGGTGCTCGCGGGCGCGCTCGAGCACAAGGATTCGCTCGGCAACGGTGGCGTGATCCGCCCCGGCGAGCTGCAGCGCATGCGTGCCGGCCACGGCATCGCCCACAGCGAATACAACGCCTCGTCCCGCGAGCCCGTGCACCTGCTGCAAATCTGGATCGAGCCGGACGCCTACGGGCTGGAACCGGGCTACGAACAGATCGCCTTCGACCCTGACAGCCTGCAAGGCCAGCTGCGGCTGATTGCCTCGAACGACGGCCGCGACGGCTCGGTGACGATCCACCAGGACGCCGCCATCCGCGCGGGCCGGCTCGCGGCGGGCGATCATGCCACCCTGACTGTCGCGCCGGGGCGCCGTGCCTGGCTGCATGTAGCGACCGGCCGGGTCAAGGTGCAGGGCTACCCGCTGGAAGCCGGAGACGCGGTGGCCATCCGTTTCGAATCCACGCTCGACATTGAGGCGCTGGAACCCGGCGAACTGATCAGTTTCGACCTCCCCTGAGTGCCACGGGGGCTGCGGCCGCCCGACCGCAGCCCCGATACGATTCCTCACACTTTGACGCAAGGACAACCATGCCCAAGATTCTCGCTTTTTCCGGCAGCATCCGCTGCGACTCCTGGAACCGCAAACTCATCCAGGCCGCGGTGGACGCCACCCGCGCCGCGGGCGGCGACGTCACCCTGATCGACCTCGCCGATTACCCGCTGCCGCTCATGGACGAGGATCTCGAAGCGCGCGACGGCCTGCCCGACAACGCGCTGCGCCTCAAGGCCCTGTTCAAGGCACACGATGCCCTGCTGATCGCCAGCCCGGAGTACAACAGCTCGATGCCGCCGTTGCTGAAGAACACGCTCGACTGGGTGTCGCGCGAATGGCAGGGCGAGTCGGGACTGGTGCCCTACCAGAACAAGGTGGCCATCCTCCTGGCCGCCTCGCCCGGCCAGTTCGGCGGGATGCGCATGCTGCCCCACCTGCGCCAGGTCCTGAACACGCTGGGCGTGC
The DNA here is from genome assembly GCA_021802595.1 of Pseudomonadota bacterium. The sequence goes on along the minus strand of JAJZRT010000134.1, from coordinate 4,031 downwards.
TGGTGCTGCCCGGCCAGTTCTCGCTGCCGCATGCCGACACGGCGTTCGACCCGGAAAACGGCACGCTGAAATCGCCGGCGCGGCTGCATGCGCTGGTGCTGGAACTGGTGAACACCACGACGGCGCTCGCCCGTTCCGCGGACCGGACATGAAAAAAGCGCCCCGAAGGGCGCTTGACTCAACGCTGCCGCGCGTGGCGGCAGCGTGCAGTCACTGCGACAGCATCCGGTCCTTGGCCACGAAGTACTTGCGGGCATAGGCCACCAGCTGGTTGTCGCCGGGGTGGTCGACGGTTTCCACGCCCACCACCTTGTTCACGATGGCGTGGTCGTGCGCATGGATATGCTTGATCAGTTCGAGCTTGGCATGGCCGGGGCCGACGATCAGGATTTCCTGCGCACCGGCGAGGGCCTCCACGACTTCATGGTAGTACTGCTGGTCTTCGGGCTGGCGGCCCCCGCTCACGGAGCCGCGCTTGCGCTGCAGGTGGCGCGGGGGGCTGGCCGGGTGAACGACCGATTTCTCGACATCGTCCGGACTGACGTGCATGACACGGGCTTCGTTGTGATCGAGCCAGACGACGGCGTGGTAGTGCGACATAAGGTTCCTTTCGGGGTAAAAATCATTCATGCGTTGAATCCGGTCATGCCCGGGCGCGCCCGGGCCGGCGTTACTTCACGGCTTCCTTCAACTGGTCGAGGATCGCCGGGTTCTCCAGGGTGGAGACGTCCTGGGTGATTTCCTCGCCCTTGGCGATCGCGCGCAGCAGGCGGCGCATGATCTTGCCGGAACGCGTCTTGGGCAGGTTGTCGCCGAAGCGGATCTCGTCGGGCTTGGCGATCGGGCCGATTTCCTTGCCGACCCAGTCGCGCAACTCATGTGCAATCAGCTTCGCCTCCTCGCCGACCGCGCGTGCGCCCTTCAACACGACGTAGGCCACCACCGCCTCGCCCTTGATCTCGTGCGGGCGCCCCACCACGGCGGCTTCGGCGACGCGCGGGTTGGACACCAGCGCGGACTCGATCGTGCCCAACCGGTGGCCAGACACGTTCAGCACGTCGTCGATGCGGCCCATGATCCAGAAATAGCCGTCGGCGTCACGGTGCGCCGAGTCGCCGGCGAGATAGGTCTTGCCGCCCAGCTCATCGGGGAAATAGGTCTTCTTGAAACGGTCGGGATCGCCCCACAGCGTGCGCAGCTGCGAGGGGAACGGCCGCCGGATCACCAGGTAGCCGCCCTGCCCCTTCTCGACCGGGTGACCGTGCTCGTCGGTGATCGCGGCCATGATGCCGGGCAGTGGCAGGGTGCAGGAACCCGGCTTGGTCGGCACCGCGCCGGGCAGCGGCGCGATCATGTTGCAGCCGGTCTCGGTCTGCCACCAGGTGTCGACGACGGGGCAGCGGCCGCCGCCGATGACTTCGTGGTACCACATCCAGGCTTCCGGATTGATCGGCTCGCCCACCGTGCCCAGCAGGCGCAGCGACGACAGGTCATACTGCGCCGGCAGTTCGGAGCCGAGCTTGATCAGGCTGCGGATCGCGGTCGGCGCGGTGTAGAAGGTGGTGACGCGGTGCCTGGCGATGGTTTCCCAGAAGCGCCCGGCGTGCGGGAAGGTGGGGATGCCCTCGAAGATGACCTCGGTCATGCCGAGCGCCAGCGGGCCGTAGGCGACGTAGGTGTGGCCGGTAATCCAGCCGACGTCGGCGGTGCACCAGTAGACGTCGGAATCGGGCTTGGCGTCGAACACCCACTGCATGGAAAGGATGGCGCCGAGCAGATAGCCGCCGGTGGAATGCTGCACGCCCTTGGGCTTGCCGGTCGAGCCGGACGTATAGAGGATGAAGAGCGGATGCTCGGCAGACACCCACACCGGCTCGCAGGTGTCGGCCTGGGTCTGGGTCAGTTCGTGCCACCACAGGTCGCGCGCGTCCCAGTTGACCGCCCCGCCGGAACGGCGGTACACCACCACGCGCTCGACACAGGAGGTGTCGCCCATCGCCAGCGCCTCGTCGACCGCGCGCTTCAGCGGCACCGCCTTGCCGCCGCGCAGCGACTCGTCGGCGGTGACGATCACCTTGGCGCGTGCGTCCTCGATGCGCTCGAACAGGCTCTTGGCGGAGAAACCGCCGAACACCACCGAATGGATCGCGCCGATGCGCGCACAGGCCTGCATCGCCACCACCGCCTCGATGCTCATCGGCATGTAGACGATCACGCGGTCGCCCTGCTCGACGCCGAGCGACTTCAGGCCGTTGGCGAACTGGCAGACGCGGGCATGCAGTTCCTTGTACGTCACTTTCGTCACGCTGCCGTCGTCGGCATCGAAGATCAGCGCGGTCTTGTCGCCCCTGGTCGCCAGATGGCGGTCGAGGCAGTTGTAGGAGACGTTGAGTTCGCCGTCGTCGAACCACTTGTAGAACGGCGCCTGGCGCTCATCCAGGGTGTGGGTGAAGGGCTTTTTCCAGTCGATGTGCTGGCGTGCGAGATCCGCCCAGAAGCCTTCGTAATCGGATTCGGCCTGGCGGCACAGCGCCTGATACGCGTCCATGCCGGACACGTTGGCCTGCCGGACGAAGGCGTCCGCAGGCGGGAATACACGGGTTTCGGTCAGAATCGACTCGATGGCTGCCATACAGTCTCTCCGCTGATAGAGTGTTGCGATAACCCGTCATTCTAATCCATGCCATGAGTCATCCCGAATTCGAGCGCGTTGTCCGCTGTTCCCGCCACGGCAGCCGCCTGCTGGCGGCGCAGCCGCAGCTGGCCGATGACGCGGCCGCGCAGCTCGACCGGCCGTTCGACCGCACGGCAATGGAGGCTTTTCTCGCCCAAGCGCCCTGTACCGACGAGGACGCGCTGCACCGGCGGCTCCGGCAGCTGCGTCAGCGAGTATGGCTCGTCGCCACCGCGCGCGATCTGGCCGGCACGGCCGATCTGGCCGAGGTCGTGTCGACCTGGAGCACGCTGGCCGAGGTCTGCATTGCCGCCGCGCTCGATTTCCACCACGCCGCGCTGGCCGCACGGCACGGCGAACCGCGTGGCGAACACGGAACGCCGCAGCGGATGGTCGTGGTCGGCATGGGCAAGCTCGGGGGCGGCGAACTCAACGTGTCGTCCGATATCGACCTCATCTACCTCTATCCCGAGGAAGGCGATACCGCGGCCGACGATCCGGCCGCATCGATCCGGCCGCTCAGCAATCACGAATTCTTCATCCGCCTGGGACGCAAGCTCACCGCTGCGCTGGGGGAACGCACCGCCGACGGCTACGTGTTCCGCGTCGACCTGCGGCTGCGCCCCTGGGGCGACTCCGGGCCGTTCGCCATGGGCTACGCGATGCTGGAAGACTATCTGGTGGCGCAAGGCCGGCCGTGGGAGCGCTACGCCTGGATCAAGGCGCGCCCGCTCACCGGCAGCCGCCACGACGAACTGATGCAGATCGTGCGCCCCTTCGTATTCCGCAAATATCTCGACTTTGGCGCCTTCGCCGCGATCCGCGACCTGCACGTTCAGATCCGCCGCGAAGTCGCGCGCCGCGAGATGGCGCACAACATCAAGCTGGGGCCGGGCGGCATCCGCGAAATCGAATTCACCGCCCAGGTGTTCCAGCTCATCCGCGGCGGCCAGGTCGCGGCCCTGCAGCAGCAGCCGACACTGGTCGTGCTGGACGCCCTGGCGAAGACCGGCCTGATGACCCCCGATGCGCAGCAGGAACTCGCCGACGCCTACGATTTCCTGCGCCGGCTGGAACACCGCATCCAGTACCTCGACGACGCGCAAACCCAGCTACTGCCGGACGACGCCGAATCGCAGGCGATGCTCGCCGAGGCGATGAATTTCCCCGATTACGCCGCGCTCGCCGCGGCGCTCGATCGCCACCGCAACAAAGTCACGCGCCACTTCGAACAGGTGTTCGCCGCGCCGCAGACCGACCAGAACAGCCACCCGCTCACCGCCGTATGCTGCGGCACGACCGACGCCGATGCCGCCTATGCGCTGCTGGAAAACGCCGGCTACGACGATCCGCCACG
>JAJZRT010000133.1 GCA_021802595.1 Pseudomonadota bacterium | reverse complement strand
TGCGCTGCCCGTAGCCCTGGTGGGCACTGCGCTGGCGCGTGGTGTCCATAAGCGGATCACCGAGCCGCTGGCTGAACACCTGCAGCCGTTGTACCGAATGTTGTTCACGAGCCTGATCCGCCGGGGTTGGGCACGATACTGAGCATGAGTCGCATGGGAGGGATGAAATGAGAGTCCTGCTGGTCGAAGACGATGCCATGATCGGCGAGGCCGTCTCGGTCGCGCTGAAGGATGCGGCTTACGCCGTGGACTGGGTGCGGGACGGCGCATCGGCCAGCGACGTACTCGAACATGGCGAACACCAGGCGGTGCTGCTGGATCTCGGGCTGCCCAAGCGGGATGGACTCGAGGTGCTGCGCCGCCTGCGTCAGGCCGGAAACGCCATCCCCGTGATCGTGATCACCGCCCGCGACGGCGTCGAAGACCGGATCCGGGGCCTGGATTTCGGGGCGGATGATTACCTCGTCAAGCCATTCGACGTGCACGAGCTGCTTGCGCGTCTGCGGGCCATCGTCCGCCGCCAGGGAGGGCAGGCCTCTCCCATCTTGACCAACGGCAAGGTCAGCCTGAATCCGACGACGCGAGAAGCGTGCCACGGGGACATCGCGGCGCAGCTCAGTGCGCGCGAATTCGCGCTGTTGCAGGCCTTGTTGCTGCGTCCGGGCGCCATCCTGACCCGTTCCGAGCTGGAGGAGCGCATCTACGGATGGAACGAGGAAGTGGAGAGCAATGCGATCGACTTCCTGATTCATGGCGTGCGCAAGAAGCTCGGCGCCGACGTCATCAAGAATGTGCGGGGAGCAGGCTGGATGGCGCAACCGGCGAATGATGAGCTGAAGACGGAATGAGGACGCACCGCCTCAAACTCGCGCTCGCATTCGCCCTGATGAGTCTGGCGGGATGCGCGACCTACAAAGCCAAACCGCTTCCGACAGACGTGTCCCTGTTACGGTCCGCTGCCGACCTCCACGTCGCGCCTGCCGAATTGCCGTTCCATCGCCTGGCATCCCATCCCTTCAACCCTAATGACGGGTTCGACATGGATGAGGTGGCCACGCTGGCCGTAGCCAACAATCCGCAGCTCCGGCAGGCGCGCGACCGTCTGAGCATTGCGCGCGCGCAGTCCTTCGCCGCAGGGTTGCTGCCCGACCCCCAGCTGGGATTCAGCTTCGACCATCCCACCAACGGCACGGCCGGGAACACCAACGCCTTCAACGTGACTCCAAGTTACGACGTGAACGCCCTGCTGCTCCGTTCATCCCGGGTTGCCGCGGCCAGCCGGGACGAGCAGCAGGTAAGCCTGGAGTTGCTGTGGCAGGAGTGGCAGGTTGTCAGCCAGGCACGATTGCTGTTCACGCGCCTGACGTCGCAGCAGAAGCTGCTCGCGCAGTTGGGGGAAGAGCATGAGCTCCTCGCCGCGAGTTCACAGCGTGGCCAACTGGCCCTGGCGGCCGGCAACGTCACCATCGAAGCCGTCAGCGCGGACCTCGCAGCCTTGCAAAGTGTGGAGCGCCAGATCAACGCACTGCAGAGAAACACGCTACAAGACCGTACGCGCCTCAATGGACTGCTGGGGCTGGCGCCGGGGGTTTCGCTGGAGCTCGTCGGTGAGCCCACCGTTCCGTCCATCGATCCGGCACGCGTGCGCGCCGGCATGACGGCTCGACTGACGGAGCGCCCCGATCTGCAGGCGCTCAAAGCTGGCTACCAGTCTCAGGAGGAGAAGTTTCGCGGCGCCGTGCTTGCGCAGTTTCCGGCGCTGAACGTCGGCCTGTCGCGCGCCCGCGATACGAGCGGCCTGTACACGCTCGGCTTCGGACTCAGCCTCAGCCTGCCGATTTTCAATGCCAACCGCGGCAACATCGCCATCGAGAAGGCTACGCGCAAGCAGCTGTTCGACGCGTATCAGGATCGCCTCGACCGCGGCTACGCCGAAGTCGACACGGCACTGGCAAATCTGCCGCTGCTGCAAGACCAGCTCCAAAAGTCACGCGCGGGGCTTGCCGGGATCGAAGCTGTCGCGCGCCGTGCGGAGGCGGCCTACCGTGCGGGCAACATGGCGGCGCCAGAGTATGTGCGGCTGCGGCAGGCCGTGCTTGGCAAGCATACCGAAGTCATCAATCTCCAGGAAGCGCTGATGGAACAGAAAATCGCCCTTGAAACCTTGCTGGGACCTGACCTGCCCGTGGCGGACGGGGAGCGCCAGCCATGAGGCCGCCCCTTTCGATTCTCCTGCTCTGTCTGCTATTCGTGGCGGGGCAGGCCTCGGCCGGGGATGCACCCAGCGTGCAGGTGGAAACGGCTCCGCTGAAGCAGCAGGCGATGGACGACATCGTCTCCGGCTATGGCGTCGTGTCCCCTGAGCCCCGCAGCATGCAGGCGATCAGCTTGCCGCGGCCCGGCCAGATCGTCCGTTTGCTGGCAAGCGCTGGCCAGGTGGTTCGTCAGGGCACCCCCTTGCTGGAGTTCAGCACCGGCGCCACCGCTGCCGTTGGCTATCAGCAGGCGCGTCACGCCGTGGTGTTTGCGCAAGGTGAAGTCACGCGAGTCGAACAACTGGTTGGTCAACAGCTTGCCACGCAATCGCAACTGGCGGCAGCGAGAAAGGCCCTGGCGGATGCCGAAGCGGCCTTGCGTGGCCAGGAAAGCATCGGCGCCGGCAAGGCACTGGAGCGGGTCGTCGCGCCATTCGATGGCGTGGTCACATCGGTCCAGGCCGCCCAGGGCGATCGTCTCGCCGCGGGCGCGCCCGTGCTCCAGCTCGCGCGGGCGGGGCAGCAGCGCGTCCTGCTCGGCGTGGAGCCGAGTGATGTCACACGGGTGCGCACCGGGATGCCTGTCCGGGTGAATCCGGTTTTCAGCGCCCGCAATATGCTGTCAGGGCAGGTTGCGCAGGTGTTCGGCATGATCAACCCGCAAACCCAGCTGGTGGACGTGCTGGTCGAAATTCCGGGTGATGGCCTGATGCCCGGAACCCGGGTGCGCGCAGACATCGAGATTTCCCGGCAGCAGGTATGGACGGTTCCCCGCTCGGCCGTGCTGCGGGATGCGAGGGGCGCCTATTTGTTCCAGGTCGTACAGGACAAGGCGCATCGCGTCGCGGTGCAGACCGGGCTGGAGCGTGCTGGGCTGGTCGCGGTGCAAGGTGCGCTTGATCCGAAACGACCCGTGGTGACTGTGGGCAACTACGAGCTGCAGGACGGCATGGCCGTGCGCCGGAGCGGCCCATGAATTTCAGCGAATGGATGCAGGGACATCGCCGTTCGATTCTGTTCCTGCTTGCGCTGCTGGCCCTCGCCGGAGCCGTGGCGGCTTTTCGGCTGCCGGTAACGCTGTTCCCTACGGTGGATTTTCCTCGCGTGGTGGTCACGCTGGACGCGGGCGACCGTCCGGCCGACCTGATGATGCTGGCGGTGACCCAGCCCGTGGAGGAAGCGGTACGCCGCGTGCCGGGGGTGCGCGACGTGCGTTCGACGACGAGCCGGGGATCGGCCGAGGTGTCGGTGAGCTTCGACTGGGGCATCGACATGGGCCTCGCGACCTCCCAGATCAACCAGGCCGTCACCCAGATTCTGCCTGCGCTGCCGCCGGGAACCCAGTTGGCGACCAAGCGCATGGACCCGACCGTCTTTCCGATTCTCGCCTACAGCCTGACGTCGGGTAGCCTCTCCCAGACGGCGCTGCATGACCTGGCCCAATATCAGCTCCGCCCGCTGCTTTCCAGCGTGAATGGCGTCGCCCGCATTCAGGTCACCGGGGGCACGCAGGAGGAATATCAGGTCATCGTCGATCCGGCCAGGCTCCTGGCCTATGGTCTGACGCTGAATGACGTCGCACAGGCGCTGTCGGCCTCCAACGTGGTCACCGCCGTGGGCCGGCTGGAAGACCACTACAAGCTCTACCTTGCGATCGCGGATACCCGTCTCAGAACCCTTGCCCAGATCGGCGACACGGTGATCCGCAGCGGCAGCAACGGCGTCGTGCTGCTGAGCGACGTGGGGGAGGTTCGCGACGGTACCGTGCCGCAGTGGATCAAGGTCGATGCCGACGGCCGCCCGGCGGTGCTGCTCAACATCTACCAGCAGCCGGGCAGCAACAGCGTCCAGATCGCCCGCGATGTCGCAGCGAAGTTGGCCGCCTATCGTGCGCAATTGCCGCCGGGCGTCATCCTGGCGAACTGGTACGACCAGAGCAGGCTCGTCGTCGACTCGGCGGCCAGCGTGCGCGACGCGATCCTCATCGGTACCGGGCTGGCCGTGCTGGTGCTGTTTGCCTTCCTGCGCAATATCAAGATCACCCTGATCGCCGCCGTCGTCGTGCCGACCGTGCTGTCGGCGACCGTGGTGCTGCTGTATGGGCTCGGCATGAGCTTCAACATCATGACCCTGGGCGGCATGGCGGCGGCGGTGGGCCTCATCATCGACGACGCCATCGTGATGGTCGAACATATCGTGCGCCGCCTGCGCGGCTCCCCCGCCGAACACCACGGCCGGGTGATGGCGGCAGCGATGGAGTTTGTCCGCCCGCTCACCGGGTCTTCCGCCTCGACCATCATCATCTTCCTGCCGCTGGCATTCCTGAGCGGCGTGACCGGCGCGTTCTTCAAGGCGCTTTCCCTGACGATGGCCGCCGGCCTGGTGATTTCATTCTTCACCACTTGGCTCGCCGTTCCGCTGCTCGCCGATCATTTCCTGAACGAACGGGACGCCAACCAGAAGGAAGGCGGGCGGCTGACGGATTGGCTGCATCGTCGCTACGAAGCCCTGATGCAGCGCATACTGGCCCGCCCGGTGTGGATCATCGCGCTCCTCGCACCGCTGGTTCTGGCGGGGTGGATCGCCTGGGGGCAGGTGGGATCCGGATTCATGCCCGCCATGGACGAAGGCGGCTTCATTCTCGACTATCGGGCCCCGCCGGGCACGTCGTTGACCGAAACCGACCGCCTGCTGCGCCAGGTGGAAGCGATCATCAAGAGCAATCCCTACGTCGCGACCTATTCCCGCCGAACCGGCACCCAGTTGGGCGGCGGCCTGACCGAGGCCAACGAGGGCGACTTCTTCGTGCGGCTCAAGGGCGGTTCTCGGCCGCCGATCGAGACCGTGATGGATGACATCCGGGGCCAGGTCGAAACCCATGTGCCCGGGCTCAAGATCGAGTTGGCGCAGTTGATGGAAGATGTCATCGGCGACCTGACCTCCGTGCCACAACCGATCGAGATCAAGCTGTTTTCCGACGACGCCGTAGCCTTGCAGGCGACTGCGCGCGACATCGCGGCACGAATTCGCAAGGTGCCGGGGGTCGTGGACACGCGCGACGGCATCAATCTGGCGGGCGACGCGCTGGAAATCCATGTGGACCGCGTCAAGGCCGCGCTGGAGGGCATGAATCCAGACAGTATCACCCAGATTCTTTCGGGCTATCTGTCCGGCGTGGTCACAACGCAGATGACGAGCGGACCGAAGCTGATCGGCGTAAGGGTATGGACGTCCCCCGATGAGCGCAGCATCATGCCGGACCTGGAGCGACTGCCCATACGCGCGCCAGACGGACACGTATTCCCGCTCAAGCGGGTGGCGCGGATCACCGCCGTCAGCGGCCAGCCGCAGATCACGCGCGAGAACCTGAAGCGCATGGTGGCGGTGACCGGGCGCATCAGTGGCCGCTCCATGGGCCAGGTGATCGCCGACATCCGGCACGTGATGGCTACGCCCAAGCTGCTGCCGAAGGGGATGTATTACGAGCTGGGCGGCCTCTACAAGCAGCAGCAGATCGCCTTTCAGGGCCTGATGGCCGTCTTCGCTGCGGCCGTGGCCCTAGTGTTCCTGCTGCTCCTGTTCCTCTATGAAAGCTTTCGCATGGCGCTGGCGATCCTGGCGATTCCGCTGCTGGCGGTGTCAGCGGTGTTCGTCGGCTTGTGGGTGGCCGGCATCGAGCTCAACATCTCCGCGATGATGGGCATGACGATGATCGTGGGCATCGTCACCGAGGTCGCGATCTTCTATTTTTCGGAATTCCGCGACCTGATCGGCATCCTGCCCTTCCGGCAGGCCCTGATCGAGGCAGGGAAGAACCGCATGCGGCCGATCGCCATGACCACCCTGGCAGCGATTCTCACCCTGCTGCCGCTGGCGTTCGCCATCGGCCAGGGGTCCGCCATGCAGCAGCCGCTGGCCGTGGCCATCATCGCGGGCCTGGCGGTGCAGTTGCCACTGGTGCTCGTCGTGATGCCCGTATTGTTCAGCCTGTTGGAACGGCGGCCGCAAGAAGGTGCCAGCGGCTGATTGTGCCGCGGCCACAAAAACACAAGGGCGCGGCATATTCCGGCCCGACTGGCCACCTATTCCGGTCTTCGTTGACCGCTTACCCGGCTTGCGCTGGAAGTGACTGCTTCCAGGAAAATAGTTCGAGGGATGCTTTGTCCCAAAGCATCCATGAGCCGACATTTAGGCCTTCCACAGCGCGGACATTTGAATGGCTGCTGTTCGGAACCTACCGGAAGGCCAAGTCACACACTTCGGCCGAAGCGGTCTCACGGCCCCTGAGCGGGCGGATGCCAGGCTGTCACGCCGAACGTCTGCTTCTCATTTTGGCGAATTCGTAACTACCGCCCATCAAGAAAGGTTGAGGCGTGTTCATCGAAGTCCGTCCAGTAAAGGGCTGCGGACATCTGCAAATGGGCGCCTCATACGATGGGAAATTGAAGAATGCAAAGACCCGTTTGCCCATCAATTACTCGCCCGGAGTTGGACATCTCTTTCTCCCTGGAGGGATGCAATCAGCGGGCAGGAAACGCTCCCCTTCTGCGCGTGGCAGGCACACACAAGCTCGGACAGCACGGCTTCCATGCGCGCCAGATCGGCTAACTTTTCGCGCACATCCTGGAGCTTGTGTTCGGCCAGCTGGCTGGCTTCGTCGCAGTGGGTGCCATCGTCCAGTCTGAGTAATTCGGTGATTTCGTCCAGACTGAAGCCAAGCCTCTGAGCCGATTTCACAAACCGAACCCGCGTCACATCCGCCTCGCCATATCGGCGAATGCTGCCGTAAGGCTTCTCTGGTTCTGGCAACAAGCCCTTGCGCTGATAGAACCTTATTGTCTCGACGTTGACCCCGGCTGCCTTGGCGAAGGCGCCGATGGTCAGATTCTCCTGTTTGATCTCCATACCGCTTGACCCCGTACATGACTACGGAAGTAAGGTTAGGCTATTCATCGCAGATTCGAAAGCAGAGGTTATGTCGCAAGAGAAAGCCGGGCGATTGCCCCTTATCGGTGGCGTCATCGCCGCCATCGCCGCCTCCCTGTGCTGTGTTGGCCCCCTTGTACTGGTCATGCTCGGTATCGGCGGCGCATGGGTCGGCAATCTCGCCGTACTGGAGCCATTCCGTCCTTACTTCCTTGGGGCCGCCGTCATTGCCTTGTTCCTTGCCTGGAAAAAGATCTACCGAGCCCCCGCCGCAGCCGCATGCACGCCGGGATCCCTGTGCGCCATGCCCCAGACCAACCGCCTCTACAAAATACTGTTCTGGATTGTGGCCGTGCTCGTCGTTCTCGCCATTGTCTTTCCCTACCTCGCCCCGCTGTTCTACTAAAGGAGTCTCGCCATGAAAAAACTGATTCTCGCCTCGATCCTGGCTTTTGCCTTCACCGATGCTGCGTTCGCCGCCGAGCGTACCGTCACGCTCTCCGTTCCCGGCATGTATTGCGCAGTCTGTCCAATCACGGTGCGCAAGGCCCTGGAAAACGTGCCTGGCGTAACAAAGGCCAGCGCCTCTCTCGAAAAGAAAGAGGCGGTCGTAACCTTCGACGATGCGAAGACCAGCATTCGCGCCTTGGAGGATGCCACTTTCGAGGCTGGGTATGAATCCAAATTGAAGGAGGAACCGGGCAAGAGCGCCGTAGCCAAATGAGCGAACAAATTCTCCACGTAACCGGCATGACCTGCGGCCACTGCGCCGTATCTGTACAACACGCATTATTGTCGGTGGCGGGCGTGAGCCGCGCTGACGTTTCATACGCCGCGGGTACTGCACGAGTTGAGACAACAAACGAGGTTCCGACGTCGTCGCTGCTCGACGCCGTGCGCGCCACGGGCTACGGTGCCGAAGTGGCAGGCGGCGCATGCTGCGGCGCGGCACCCATACGCGATGCCAAACTCAGCGTTGCCATCATCGGCACCGGCTCGGGCGCCTTCGCCGCCGCCATCCGCGCAGCAGAGGAAGGCTCCGATGTAACGGTGATCGAAGCAGGTGTCGTGGGCGGCACCTGCGTCAATGTCGGCTGCGTGCCATCGAAAATTCTGATTCGTGCCGCCCACGTGGCGCACCTGCAAACCCAGGCGCGAGCAGTCATCTGGTTCT
>JAJZRT010000132.1 GCA_021802595.1 Pseudomonadota bacterium | reverse complement strand
ACCCGTTTCCCGGTCTGGCCAAACACGCGCCCGAGTTGGATCGAAAGGCACTGGTCGCGCAGCAGCAGACACGCGTGGAAGAACTGCGCCACGCCAAGTACGAAAGCATTCTGGAAACCAACCCCGGCATCAAGCTGCTGCGCGGCCATGCGCGCTTCGAGGACGCGAACACCCTCGTCGTGCGCCAGGCCAACGGCAGCGAACAGCGCCTCACGCCAGACCGCATTCTGATCGCCACCGGTCGCTCGCCGCAGATTCCAAACGTGCCAGGTCTTGCCGTAACACCATTCTGGACTTCGACTGAGGCTTTGATCGCCGAGGAAACACCGGACCATCTGATCGTACATGGCGGCTCGGTGGTGGCGCTGGAACTCGCACAGGCATATCTGCGCCTGGGTAGTCGCGTCACGCTCGTGGCGCGCGGTACGCTGCTGTCGAAGGAAGACCCTGCCATTGGCGAGGGGCTCAAAGCGGTACTGGAAGAAGAAGGCATGCGGATTCTCACGGATACCGCAGTGACCGCCGTGCGCTTCGATGGCAAATCGTTCTCGCTGGAAACCAACGCTGGGCTGATCAGCGGCGACAAGCTTCTCGTCGCGACCGGGCGCAGGCCTAACACGGCGGGTCTGGAACTTGCGCGTGTCGGCGTGACCACGGATGCCAGCGGTGCCATCGTCGTGGACGACCATCTGCGCACCTCGGTGCCACACATCTATGCGGCCGGTGACTGCACCAATGCGCCACAGTTCGTGTATGTGGCAGCCGCGGCTGGCACACGCGCAGCGATCAATATGACCGGCGGCGATGCCGCGGTCGACCTATCCACCGTACCCGCAGTGGTGTTCACCGACCCGCAGGTGGCAACGGTGGGCCTTACCGAAGCGCAGGCAAACAGGCTAGGCATGGAAACTGACAGCCGCACGCTCACGCTCGATAACGTGCCGCGCGCACTGGCCAACTTCGACACCCGCGGTTTCATCAAGCTGGTAGCGGACAGAAACACTGGACAATTGCTGGGTGCGCAGGTGTTGGCGGGAGAAGGTGGAGAGATCATCCAAACCGCCGCGCTGGCGATCAGGAACCATATGAGCGTGGCAGATCTGGCAGGACAGTTGTTCCCCTATCTCACCATGGTGGAAGGCTTAAAACTCTGCGCCCAGACCTTTACTAAAGACGTGAAGCAACTGTCCTGCTGCGCCGGATAGCCGTATTTCGCGCATATTTAGGGGTAGGCGCTGAAGAAGGCCTTCTCTTGCGAGGGTGTATAGATTGGGTATGGCCGTTCATGCGACGCTAGCGCAGTTGCTTGAGCTTGGCTGGCCATCGGCCAGAGTCGACCTTCTGTCCTGCGGTCAGTGAATTACGAGTTGGCGATCAGGCGGAGCTGGTCCGCAAGGTCTTGGCCGCCGCGACCATGTTGATCAGGGCCGGGATCACCTCGCCCCACTGCCGGGTCTTCAGGCCGCAGTCCGGGTTGACCCACAGGCGCTCGGCAGGGATACGCTCGGCGGCCTTCTTCATCAGCTCCACCATGTATTGCTCGGTCGGAATGTTGGGCGAATGGATGTCGTAGACGCCGGGGCCGATCTCATTCGGATATTCGAAGTTCCTGAAGGCATCCAGTAGTTCCATGTCGGAGCGGGAAGTCTCGATGGTGATGACATCGGCATCCATGGCGGCGATGGCCGAGAGAATGTCGTTGAATTCCGAGTAGCACATGTGGGTGTGGATCTGGGTTGCGTCAGCCACGCCGTTGGCGGTGATGCGGAAGGACTCCACGGCCCAGTCCAGGTAGGTTTTCCAGTGGGACTTGCGCAGCGGCAGGCCTTCGCGCAGGGCGGCCTCGTCGATCTGGATCACCCGCACGCCCGCCTTCTCCAGGTCCAGCACCTCCTGGCGGATGGCGAGGGCGAGCTGTTTGCAGGACACCGAGCGGGGTTGGTCATCGCGCACAAAGGACCAGTTGAGGATGGTGACCGGGCCGGTGAGCATGCCCTTCATCGGCTTGCCGGTCAGGGATTGGGCGTACTTGATCCACTCTATGGTCATGGCCTTGGGTCGGCTGATGTCGCCGAACAGGATGGGCGGCTTGACGCAGCGCGAGCCATAGGACTGCACCCAGCCGAACTGGCTGAAGGCGTAGCCGTCGAGCTGTTCGCCGAAGTATTCGACCATGTCGTTGCGTTCGGCCTCGCCGTGCACCAATACGTCGAGCCCCAGCGCTTCCTGCTCGCGCACGCTGTGAGCGATCTCGGCGTGCATGGCCGCCCGGTAGGCTGCCTCGTCGATCTCGCCCGCCTTGAACCGCCTGCGCGCCTGGCGGATTTCGGCGGTTTGGGGGAAGGAGCCAATGGTGGTGGTGGGAAACTTGGGCAGCTTGAGCTGCGCGGCCTGCCTGGCGGCGCGGACGGCGTACGGGTTCTGGCGCTGGCCGAGTTGGGGCGTGATCCCCGCCAGAGCGCCCTTGACCGCTGGGTCGTTGACGCGCGGCGAGTTGCGGCGGGCGTCGCAGGCAGCGCGGTTGGTGTCCAGTTCCGCCGCGACGACGTCGCGGCCGTGGTTCAGCGCGGTGGCCAGCACACACAGTTCTTCCAGCTTTTGCTTCGCGAAAGCCAGCCAGGATTTGATCTCGCCGTCCAGATTCTGCTCGCTGTCCAGGTCCACCGGCACGTGCAGCAGCGAGCAGGAGGGGGCGATCCACAGACGGTCGCCCAGGCGTCCGGCGATGGGTTCCAGCCAATCGAGCGCCGCGTTGAGGTCGGTCTTCCAGATATTGCGGCCGTTGATGACGCCCAGCGAAAGTACCTTGTGCGCGGGCAACAGGCCCAGGAGCGGTTGGATGTCGTCGCGGCCGTTGATCGCGTCGACGTGCAGGCCGGCCACGGGCAGGTTGGCGGCTAGGTAGAGGTTTTCCAGCAGCTGCCCGAAGTAGGTGGTCAGCAGCAACTTGACCCGGCTCGCCTTGAGCGTGTGGTACGCGAGGTTGAACGCATGTTGCCAGCCGGCATCCAGTTCGGTGACGAGGAGCGGTTCGTCGATCTGCACCCACTCCGCCCCCGCGTCGGCCAGTGCCGCCAGCAGTTCGGTGTAGACGGGCAGCAGGGGCTCCAGCAGGGCCAGCTTGTCGGAACCGTCCTTGGCCTTGCCGAGGGCGAGGTAGGTCACGGGGCCGATGATGACCGGCTTCGCCTTGACGCCTTGTACCTTGGCCTCGGCCAGTTGCTCGAGCAGGCGGGAGGCGTCCAGCTTGAACTGGGTGGCGGCGGTGAATTCGGGGACGATGTAGTGGTAGTTGGTATCGAACCATTTGGTCATCTCGCCGGCAGTCACTTCACCGCACGTGCCGTCGCAGCAGTGCGTCTCGGTGGTGTGGGCCGAGCGGCCACGGGCCA
Organism: Pseudomonadota bacterium; assembly: GCA_021802595.1. Next base: position 4,968 of record JAJZRT010000132.1, on the reverse strand, counting down.
CGCGGAAGGTGTTGTCCAACGTGTCGCCATGAAATCCCTGCACCCGCTCGGGCAGGTTGCCCAGGGTGAAGCTCATGTCCAGCACCTGGTCGTAGAAAGTGAAGTCACCGACCGGCGCGAGATCGAGGGCCGACTGGCCCTGCCAATGGCGGCGGCGCAGCTCAGCGCCAAGTGTCTTTAGCGCGTCGCGTGAAGATTGCCCCTTCCAGTAGGCCTCGAGGGCGAATTTCAGTTCGCGCTTGGCGCCGATGCGGGGAAAACCGAGGTTGTGGGTGTATGCCATGATGGATGCCTTGCTCAATAAGACGTCGGCATCCTAGGCGGATTGATAAATGAATAAAAATGGTATTAATTCATTCATTGATGAATTTTTATCATGCATAATCAGGCATGGCCGTTCTGGAACGCATCCATCTCGAAATCGTCCATGCCGTCGCCCAGCACGGTTCCCTGACCGCCGCCGCGGAAAAGCTCCATCTCACCCAGTCCGCCCTAAGCCACGCGGTGCGCAAGCTGGAAGACCAACTTGGGCTGGCCATCTGGCACCGCGAGGGCCGCAGCCTGCGCCCCACCCAGGCCGGCGCCTATCTACTGTCCATAGCCAATCGCCTGCTTCCGCAACTCGACCATGCCGAGGAGCGCCTTGGCCAGTTTGCCCGGGGCGAGCGCGGCACCCTGCGGATCGGCATGGAATGCCACCCTTGCTACCAGTGGCTGCTGAAGCTCGTGTCGCCTTATCTGGCCGCCTGGCCGGCGGTAGACGTGGACGTGAAGCAGAAATTTCAGTTTGGCGGAATCGGCGCGCTGTTCGGCCACGAAATCGATTTGCTGGTGACGCCCGACCCGCTCTACAAGCCCGGCCTCACGTTCGAGTCGGTGTTCGACTATGAGCAGGTGCTCGTGGTCGGCCCGGGACACCCCCTTCGCCAGGCCGCTTACGTTCAGCCTGGGCAACTCTCGGACGAGACACTGATTACTTATCCGGTGGAAACGGACCGCCTCGACATCTATACCCGCTTCCTCACACCGGCCGGCGTCAGCCCCCGGCGCCAAAAGTCCATCGAGACTACCGACATCATGTTGCAGATGGTCGCCAGCGGACGCGGCGTAGCCGCGCTGCCGCGCTGGCTGGTGGAGGAACAGGCCGACAAGTTCGACGTCGCCCCGGTCAAGCTCGGCCGCCAAGGCGTGGCCAAGCAGATCTTCCTGGGCTTCCGCGACACGGATGCGGAAATCGACTACCTACGCGCCTTCGTGGATTTGGCGCGTAACCATCGCGGCAACAAGGAATGAGTAAAGCCCGATTTCAAGTGCATCCCGCTGCCGGCGCCCTACCAGACGTCCTCCTTGGCTCGGTAGCACGTATTCCACGGGGTAGAAAGCAAATTCTCACCGTAGGGTCCCAGCATCTGCAGCGCTAACGGTGGGCTAATTCTCCGTGCGTAGAGTGATCGACAAGGTAGGGACTCGTGACCTGCCGTTCATCGACAACCTCTTAGGAGAATCATCATGCGAAGCAGCAAGTCTTTCATCATCGGTGTCCTCGGTCTGACCGCGCTGGGCGCGTCGTTGGCATTTGCCGGCGCAAACCACGCAGAAGGCCAGTCGGAAAATGAAGCCGCGTCCTTGTCCAAAGCCAAGATCACCCTGAGCCAAGCCATCGCGGCGGCTGAAACCCACGTACAGGGACGGGCGGTGCGCGCCGAACTGGAGGACGAAAACGGCGCTCTGGTCTATGGCGTGGAAGTGGTCACGGGCACGCAGGCCACGGACGTCAAGGTAGACAGCAACAGTGGCCAGGTACTCTCGGCCCAAGCTGATCAGGCCGATCACGAGTCCGAAGGCCGCGAGGGCCAGGAAAGCGAAGACTGATCTCTTTCCTCCGGACACCGCATTATTTAGCTAACCAACAAGGCGGGGGCGGGAAGATACCGTCCTCACCTTGAAACAGAAGGAGCAGTAACATGAAATCGCAGATAAAACCCGTCCTTATGAAGAACACCGGGCTCTTGTTGCTGGGCGCGGCGCTCGTCGCCGGCACGCTCAATGCCTATGCTTATACAGGGCAAAACCTGTCGAGCGAAGCCAAAGTCAGCATGGAACAAGCTCGGGCAATCGCTCTCAAGGCTTATCCCGGAAAGATTACCGACGAAGAACTGGAACGCGAAAAGGGCGGGAGCGGCTTGCGCTATTCGTTTGATATCCAGAGCGGCAAAATCACCCAGGAAGTGGGCGTGGACGCCAGGACGGGCAAGGTTCTGGAGAACGACAAGGAAGGCCCGAATCCGGACTGAGTCTAGGCATGGACGGCCGATATCAGGCTCACCGGCAAGAGCGATGAATCGGCCGTCAGTGGCAAAGATGGATCCGGGCTCGCGGATCGAGCAGCTCGAGCAGCCGCAAGTGATGCAACTCACATGAAGGCTAATTCGATCTGCGTTCCGATTCTTCCCTGATGACACCATCGAGGCCATGTGACGAATCTGATTCTGGGCTTGATCCACTGGGCAGGGCTGCATCCCGATGCGGCCGGGCTGTTGGTGGCCGCGATCGCCTGTGCCGAGTCGCTGGCGTTCATCGGGCTGGTCGTCCCGGGTGCCGTCATCATGCTTGGGGCTGGCGCTCTCGTCGGTGTCGGTGCGCTGCCCTTCTGGAGCACGTTCTTGTGGGCGGTGGGCGGCGCCGTGGTAGGCGACGGCGTGAGCTATTGGCTTGGGCACCGCTACCAGGACCGTTTCCTCCGCGTCCCGTTCGTACGCAACCATCCCGAACTTCTCGCGCGCGGTGAAACATTTTTCGCGCGTCATGGCGGCAAGAGCATCCTGCTGGCACGCTTCGTCGGTCCGGTGCGTCCTGTGGTGCCCGTCGTGGCCGGCATGGTGGGAATGCCACCCTGGCGGTTCTATCTATTCAATGTACTTTCGGCACTAGTCTGGGCCCCAGCCCATCTGATTCCGGGTATGGCGTTTGGTGCCTCGCTGGCGCTCGCGGGGCAGGTCGCCAGCCGGCTGGCGCTGGGACTGGGCGCGCTCCTGGTCCTCTCCTGGATGGTCATCTGGGGCGTGCGTGTGGCATACCGCCAGCTGTCTCCCCATGCGGGTGCCTGGGCCACCGTAGCCTTGCGCTGGGCCGGACGACACCCGAGCCTGGCCTGGCTGGTGGGGGACCTGATCGATCCCGAACGACCCGTCTCGCGGGCCCTGCTGACCTGGCTGGCTGTACTGATCGCGGCGACCTGGTTGTTCTTCGGCGTGCTGGAAGACGTGTTGGGCCTGGATCCACTGGTGTACGCCGGGCGGTCCCTGTATCACCTTCTGCAAGAGATGCGTACGCCTGCCGGAGACCTGCTCATGACCGCGGTGACGGAAATGGGCGATGCCCAGGTCATCGGTTTCGTTGCGGCTGGAGTGCTTGTCTGGTTGCTGTGGCAACGAGCATGGCTGGAAGCCCGGTACTGGATCGCCGCGCTTGCTTTTGGCTTGCTCGCCGTAACGGCGCTCAAACTGGCACTGGGGGTCCCCCGGCCGATCGCGCTGTATGCGAGTGCCGAGGCGTACAGCTTCCCCAGCAGTCATGCGACCCTGAGCACGGTAATCTACGGATTTCTGGCGGTGTTGAGCGCCCGGTCGCTGGCGCCTGGACAGCGCTGGATTCCCTATGCGCTGGCCGTGCTGCTCGTCTGCGGCATTGCCTTTTCCCGTCTCTATCTGGGGGCACACTGGCTGGCGGATGTGGTCGCGGGTGTCGGCCTGGGGGGCGCGTGGGTCGCAATACTTGCCATTGCCTGGGCGCGCCATGGTGCCGATGCGAAAATTCCCGGATTGCATTGGGTGGGTGCCGCGGTATTTCTTCTGGCTACGACATGGCATGTGCAAGATCGTTTGGTTTCGGATGTCGCACACTATGCGCCTCGAGTTTCGGTCCGGCAGATGGACGAACTGGTCTGGCGGGACGCCGGATGGCAGACGTTGCCCGCATATCGTGTGGACCTCCAGGGCGAGATGGAGCAACCCCTGAACATTCAGTGGGCTGGCGAGCTGGGTAGCCTCCGGACGGCGTTGGCGTCCGGAGGCTGGCGGCCGCCGTTGGCGCTGTCGCTTCGAACCGCGCTGCGCTGGTTGTCGCCCCATCCGTCCTTGGCCGAATTGCCCATCATCCCCCAACTGCAGGACGGACGGCGGGAAGCGCTGGTTCTCGTATTTTCTGGCGACTCGCGGACACGCCCCGACGAATCGCTCGTCCTGCGCTTGTGGCCTACGGACCTGATGATTGGATCGCACGTGCCGGTCTGGGTTGGTACGATTGCCTGGCAGCGCGTCGAACGCCTGCCGCTGGTGAGCTTCCCGAGTGATGCCGGTGGCTACGATGATGCGCTGCGGCAACTTTCGGCAACGACTGGGAGCCCCGAGTGGATAATCGTCCAACGCCATCCGGGCACGCCAGTGGAGCGAGGAGAAAACGACGCAGGCTGGACTGGAGAAACGCTGCTGGTGAGGGGCGGCCCTTGAGCCAGCGGGTAGACGGCGGGCTCGGGTGCCATTGCAGAAAGGACTCATCGGATAAACATGAACAATTCCCTTCAGCATCGCCTATCCATTGGCTTGGGCATGGTCATTGTGGCGGCGGGAATCGTCGCCGCCGGCATTTCTTTCTGGCTGGCTTTCGGTGAGGCCCAGGAGTTCCAGGATGGCTCTTTGCGCCAGATCGCTGTCCTGGTTGATGCGGACCGGCTGCCTGTCCGAGGGCAACGCGCGGCACCGGGAACTGACAACGACCCAGAGGCGCGCATCGTCGTTCAGCGACTGGCGCCGCCTGCCGAGACAGGCGCGGACGAGCTGCCCTTACCCGTTGATCTCGCCCCCGGCTTTCATACGATCGATGTCAATGGATCGGGCTGGCGAATCTATGTGCGGTCGTTGCGGAATGGAACCCGTATCGCGGTTGCCCAGGAAACCCAGGTTCGAGCCG
>JAJZRT010000131.1 GCA_021802595.1 Pseudomonadota bacterium | reverse complement strand
GCGTCAGTTTCGTCGGCCAGAGCGAATCCGGCCATTCCGTCGTCATGGACGGCCCGCCCGATTCCGGCGGCAGGAACCTCGGCATCCGGCCGATGGAAATGCTGCTGATCGGACTGGGCGGCTGCTCGTCCTTCGACGTCGTCCACATCCTCAGAAAGGCCCGCCAGCAGGTCACCGACTGCGTCGCCGACCTCAGCGCCGAACGCGCCACCACCGACCCCAAGGTGTTCACGAAGATCCACCTGCACTTCACCGTCACCGGCAGGAACCTCGACCCCAGGCGCGTCGAACAGGCCGTGAACCTGTCGGCCGAAAAATACTGCTCGGCGAGCGTGATGCTCGGCAAGATGGCCGAGATCACCCACGACTTCGAAGTCGTCGAGGCCTGAACTTCCATGAGCAACGGGCTCCCAGAGAGCCCGTTTCCTCACTCATGCACTGTCAGCGACTCGCGTCCGAGTTCGACAAAGTTCGCTGTTTCAAAAGCTTCGACAATCTCAGAAACATGCGCGCGCACGATTCTTTCAAGCAGCGTGTTTGCCATATTTCCAGTCGAAACAAGCAGCAATTTTGCGGGGCGTCCGGTGATCAACAGCGACTGCACAAAATCGTCGTCCTTGCTCACGACGATGCGCTGCTCCCGTTCCGCAAAGTCCAGTATCTCGTTATCGGTTGTCCGGTTCCCTTGTGGCAGGTCGAGCGTATGCACCGCATCGTGCCCAGCATCAGTCAGCCAACCGCAAAACCGCTTGGGCAACTGCGCATCCACCAGAAGTTTCATGCGGCGAAGCGTTCCATCCGCTTGACGTGCGCAAGTCGGGCCGCGTAGGACAATGCCGCAAGAATGTCCTCCCGCTCCAAATCCTCATAATCGGCCAGAATCTCTTCGGTCGACATCCCGCCCGCCAGTAACTCCAGAAGCGTTTCTACGGGATACCTCAGCCCGCGGATGCATGGTTTTCCATGGCAAATGGCAGGGTCCAACGTAATTCGGTCGGAATGATTCATGTCAAAGCTCCAGGTGCGTTTCGATCGAGTTTAATTCGAGCCCATCGCCAACGCCAGCCGAATCGGCATTGTCGCGTGACCGTGCAACCATGTACTCATGACTCCACCCCACTTCACCGTCACCTGCAAGAACCTCGACCCCAGGCGCGTCGAACAGGCCGTGAACCTGTCGGCCGAAAAATACTGCTCGGCGAGCATCATGCTCGGCAAGGTGGCCGGGATCACGCACGACTTCGAAGTCGTCGAGGCCTGAGGTCCACTCCAAGCGGTTCCAAAAAAAGCATAAAAAAACGGGCCCCCGAAGGAGCCCGTTTCAACTTCATCTTCAGACCGGGTTGCCCCGGCATTGAATTAGAAGGTGTGCTTCATGCCGACGCCGAACACGGAAGGATCGGTACCCAGGTTGGCCGCCGCCGAACCCGCGACGACCGAGTTGCTATCGCCAGCACCGGCGCCGAGGCCGTAGCCAGCACCACCGGTGGTGTTGCCGTCGTTCTTGACCTTGGCGTAGTAGACATAGGCGGTCGAACGCTTGGACAGCGCGTAGTCGGCACCCAGGGTGTACTGCTTGGCGCCGGTATTGGTGGCAGCAGCGCCAGAGCCTTGCTCGTCGGCCTTCAGGTAGTTGGCCTTGAGGGTGACGGCGCCGATGGCGTAGTTGGCGAACAGGCCCCAAGCCTTGCGGTCAGCGGCGTTGATATTGGCCGCAGCCACGCCGGTATCACCGGAGGCTTTTTCGTACAGCGCACCCAGCTTGGCGCCGGCAAAGCTGTAGCCAGCGACGACGCGCCAGATGTGCGCCGAGTAGTCGGCAGCAGCAGTGGTCATCGCATTGTGCTTCTCGTAGCCGGCACCCAGCAGCAGCGGGCCGTTGTTGTAGTTGACCGCGCCGCTCCAGGCGGAGAACTTGTTGCAGTCCAGACCAGCTTGTACGCCAGCAACAGGGCCAACGCAGGGGCTAGTGGTGGTGGTGGCACCGGTCCAATCGGTCACGTAGGCCACCACAGCCGACAGGCCGCTGAAGTCGGGGGTCACGTAGGCGATGGTGTTCTTGGTGCGCAGATCCCACGTGCTCGCGCCGGTGCCGGCGCTGGCGCCGAGAATGTTGCGCGAGTCGGCCAGGCCGTCGCCAAAGTTGTCGACCGCACGGCCGAGGCCCTTCATCGGGGTGTCGTTGTTGCCCAGCAGAACGGTACCGAAGCCGCCCTTCAGGCCGACGAAGGTGTTACGGAGGCCGCCCAAGCCAGCGCCGTCGACGGCGACGGTGTTCTCGATCTGCCACACGGCCGCCAGGCCGCCGCCGAGGTCTTCGGTGCCCTTGAAGCCGATGCGGCTGGCGTTGGAGGTGAGGCCGGTGCTCTTGTCCTTGCCGGTCACGCCGGAGTCGATGCGGTCGACGGACACGTTCATCACGCCGTAGATGTCAACGTTGCTGGTGGCCGCGAAGGCGGGGGCGGCAAAGGCGGAAGCCAGTGCCAGGGCAATCAGTTTCTTTTGCATTGCAAATCTCCTTTTACAGAATTTGTTTGAAAGCTCTGCAGAGCTGTCCTGCACAGGACTGTGCTTCAGGGACACGGTCGATTATCCAGAGTCAGTCCCTGCCAGCAAGCAAAACTGTTGTTTTTTCTGTCACATAGCGGGCAAAGTGTTGTTTTGTTGCATCAGCACAACAGGCGGAAGGTTAATGAAAGGTCAAAACGTTCGCTTTACGCGGTTTCAAATCCACGCGGCCATTTTCGCGACGTATGAAACACACGAAGAGTCTCGACCCGTTGTTCCTTGACCCGGTCGGGAATGCGGCAGGGGAAATGCGGCAACACCCATTCGCGCGTTCCCGCGCCCGGGGCCGGGGCCGGGGCCGGGGCCGGGGCCGGGGCCGGGGCCGGGTAAGGCTATACAATTACATCGTGTCGGCAAAAACAGGTGCGCACAGAATGGAAACTCAGGCTTTGGAAAGAATCACCGTGGATCCTGCTCAGTGCGGCGGGCGGCCCTGCATCCGCGGAATGCGGATCCGTGTAAGCGATATTCTCGAATTGATGGCAGCGGGCGAAAGCCGTGAGCAGATTTTGGCCGACTACCCCTACCTGGAGGCGGAAGACATCACCGCAACCCTGTTATATGCGGCACGGCAATTCGATCACCCGATATTAAAAGCAGCCTGACGTGCATCGCTTTCTGGTCGATGCGCAATTGCCGCCCGCCCTGGCCAGAAAGATTGCGGCATGGGCCATGAGGCGGTACATCTGCTTGACTTGGGATTGCTCGAATCCAGCGATAGCCAGATTTGGGACTATGCCCTGTCGAATGGCGCAGTCATCGTCACCAAGGATGAGGATTTCGCTATTCGTGCGTCTGTCAGCAAGATTTCGCCATCGATTGTTTGGGTCAGAATCGGAAATTGCCCCAACGCAAAATTGCTGGCGTGGTTTGAAAAAGAAATGCCTTCCGTGATTGCCGCACTCGGCGCCGGAAGTTACCTGGTTGAAATTACAGGGTAATTCAAGTTATTGCTTTAAGGAAGCGCTGAACAAGTTGATTCCGCTCATGGTTCGACAAGCTCACCACGAACGGAATCAACAAGTTGCCGTTCGTCCTGAGCTTGTCGAAGGACTTGTTCAGCGCTTCCTTAAGCCGGGGCCGGTTCGTCGGCTTCGGCCCGAGGCAGGTCTGCCACCACGCGCTCTCTGCCCCTGAACCCTGATTCTCAGGCCCAGCGCCCGGCGCCTGCCAGGCCCACCATCAGCCGCACGCTGCCATACGCCAGCCAGGACAGCATACGCCACGGCCAGGGGCGGCGCTGCCAGTCGGCAGGATCGAGTGCGACGGACAGGCCGATGGCCCGCTGGAGACGCTGCCGCAGGTCGAGCGCGAAGCGCGCATCGTCGACGACGATATTCGCCTCGCGCGCCAGCAACAGGCTGAACGGGTCGATATTGCTGGAACCCACCGTGGCCCAGTGGCCATCGACCACGGCCACCTTGGCATGCAGTTCGCTCACCCGGTATTCGTAGATGTTCACGCCGGCGGCGAGCAGGTCGCGGTAGAGGGCCCGCGCGGCGGTCTGGAAGAATGGATGGTCGGTGTGGCCCTGCGTCAGCAGGTGCACCGCCACGCCGCGCGCCGCGGCTTTCCGGAGCAGTTTCCTGAAGCGGTGACCGGGCAGGAAATAGGCGCTGGCGATGACGATCTCGTCGCGCGCCAGCGCCAGCGCGGCAAGATAGACACGCTCGATGTCGCGGCGGTGGGCAAAATTGTCGCGCACCACATAGGCTGCACGCACGTGGCCGTCGGTCGGCCAGGACGGCTCGACCAGCCGGGGCCGGTCTTCGCCAGCCTGCATCTGCGTCAGTGCCACCAGCCGCCACAGGTGGTGCGCGCTTCGATGGATGGAAACCAGCAACGGCCCGCGCACTTCCACGCTGAAGTCGAGCCGCGGCGCGTCGAGGCCTGCCGGCTCGAAGTCGTCGATGAGGTTCATGCCGCCGATGAAGGCGATATGCGCATCGATCACCGCCAGCTTGCGATGCAGCCGCCGCAGGGTCAGGGGATTGGAACGCCAGTTGTTCACCAGCGGCCGGTAGACCAGCACGCTGACGCCCCGCGCCTGTAGCGCATCCCGCCAGCCGGCGGGAAAATCGCGCGAGCCCACGCCGTCGATCAGCAGCCGCACCCGCACCCCGCGCTGCGCGGCGTGCATCAGCGCATCGCGTACGGCTTCGGTGGCAGGGTCGACATTGAAGATATAGGTTTCGAGATGAACTTCGTCGCGCGCGGCATCGATCGCCGCAATCAGCGCCGGGAAGAATTCGGTTCCGCTTTGCAGCAGGCGCAACTGGTTGCCGGAAACCGGTTCGACGCCATGAAAGAAGGATTTGCTCGGACGGCTGCGCGCGGTCATCAGGCCGGGCTGAGCATGGCGGTCAGGGCGGCGTGGTCGGAAATGCGGTGCCAGGCGTTGCCGGTGTGGACCTGTGCAGCCTGGATGGTGAATCGCCGCACGTAGATGCGGTCGAGCTGGAACATGGGCAGGATGGAGGGGTAACTGCGTGCCGCCTTGCCGTGGTGGGTCTCGAAGACTTCGGCCAGCCCCAGTTCGTCCTCGAAAAACCGTCCGGCCCGCACCAGCCAGTCGTTGAAATCGCCGGCCAGGATCAGCGGTGCGTCGTCCGGCACCAGGGCGTGCACGCGGGCGGCGATCATCGCCAGCTGGCGCTTGCGCCCGCGTTCGGTCAGCCCCAGATGCACGTTGATGCAATGCACCGGCCTGGCCATGCCGGGCACCTCGACTTCGCAGTGCAGCATGCCGCGGCTCTCGAAAGCGTGGGCGGAGATGTCCTCGTTCTCCCACGAGAGGATCTTGTAGCGCGACAGGATGGCGTTGCCGTGATGGCCGGTGTCGTAGACGCAGTTCTTGCCGTAGGCGAAGTCGGTATAGAGCTGCCCCGCCAGGAATTCGTGCTGGGGCCGGTTGGGCCAGTGCTGGAAACGGCTGGCACGCAGCCCGTGGCTGCCCTGCACCTCCTGCAAAAACACGATATCCGATCCCAGCGAGCCAAGGCGATCGCGCAGATCGTGTACCGTCAGCCGCCGGTTGAATTGCGACATGCCCTTGTGGATGTTGTAGCTGGCGATGTGCAGCGGAGCGGTCATGAGTCCATTATAAGCGCGCAGGCAGCTGACGAATCGCCGCCGCATTGCTGGGCGAGAAGCAGCGTTCCGCCGCGTCCTGCCACGGCAGCCACACGTAGCGCAGATGCTCGCGCGGCGCCAGCACGACCGGCCGCGGCGCGGGCAGCCGCAGGCCGAACACGTGCTCGGTGTTGTGCGTCACGCCCGGCGCATAGCGGTGGCGCCAGCGTTCGTAGATTTCGTAGCGGGTTGAGTGTTCCCACGACGTCAGTTCGAATTCGCCGGCGTCGAGCCCGGTTTCCTCGCGCACCTCGCGGATCGCGGTTTCCTCGAGCGTTTCGCCTTCGTCCTGCGAGCCGGTGACCGACTGCCAGAAGCCCGGCGCGTCGGCACGCTCCATCAGCAGCACCTGGCCGTCAGCCGTGTGGATGACGACCAGCACCGAGACGGGGATTTTATGCACGGATCAGACGATGCGGGCGTTGAGCGGGATGCCCGTCGTCAGGATGGCGATCAGGCGATCGATGTTCGGATGCTTGCCAGGGCGGGTGCTGGCGTCCTCGGTATGCTCGGCGAAAATCGCCAGCCCTTCGGCGGCGGCCTCGGCGTTGATCGCGCCATATTGCTGCGCCAGGTACGCATACACGCGGAACGAGCCGGCGGTACCGGGCGCGTTGGCGATGGCCGCGACCTCGGCGCCGGCCGCGTCGGTCAGCACCAGCATCTCGCCCGCGAACTCGGGCAGGGTCTTCAGGGTGTCGGCGAATTTCATGCCGCCTTGTCCGCCGCCGCCGTATTGCGCAGGCGGATGTGCAGTTCACGCAGCTGCTTCTCGTCGACGACGTTGGGCGCGTTGGTCATCAGGCAGGAGGCGCGCTGGGTCTTGGGGAAGGCGATGACGTCACGGATCGACTCGGCGCCGGTCATCAGCGTGACCAGGCGGTCGAGGCCGAACGCCAGGCCGCCGTGCGGCGGCGCGCCGTACTGCAGCGCGTCGAGCAGGAAGCCGAACTTCTCGCGGCGTTCTTCCTCGCCGATATTGAGCGCGGCGAAGACCTTCTCCTGCACCGCCTCGCGGTGGATACGTACCGAGCCGCCGCCGACTTCCCAGCCGTTCAGCACCATGTCGTAGGCCTTCGAGAGACACTTGCCGGGGTCGGTGGCAAGCCAGTCCTCGTGGCCGTCCTTGGGCGCGGTGAAGGGGTGGTGCAGCGCATCCCAGCGGTTCTCGTCCTCGTTGTACTCGAACATCGGGAAGTCGACCACCCACAGCGGCGCCCAGGCGCGGCCGTCGACGTGGCCCTTCTCGTGGCCGACCTTGAGGCGCAGCGCGCCCAAAGCGTCGTTCACCACCTTGGCGCGGTCGGCACCGAAGAAGATCAGGTCGCCGTTCGCAGCACCCGTGCGCTCCATGACGGCGCGTAATGCCGTTTCGGAGAGATTCTTGACGATGGGCGACTGCAGGCCGGCTTCGTTGAGCTGGCTGACGTCGTTGACCTTGATGTAGGCCAGGCCCTTGGCACCGTAGATCTTGACGAATTCGGTGTAGCCGTCGATCTCGCTGCGGGTGAGCGCGGCGCCGCCGGGGATGCGCAGGGCGGCAACGCGGCCTTTCGGATCGTTGGCCGGGCCGGAGAAGACCTTGAACGCAACGTCCTTCATTGCGTCGCCGACGTCGACGATTTCCAGCGTCACCCGCATGTCGGGCTTGTCGGAGCCGTATTTGTTCATCGCCTCGGCGTAGGTCATGCGCGGGAAGGGGTCGGGCAACTCGATGCCCTGCGCCTTCTGCATCATGTCGCGGATCATGCCCTCGACGAGGTTCATGATCTCCTCCTCGCCCAGGAACGAGGTTTCCAGGTCGACCTGGGTGAACTCGGGCTGGCGGTCGGCGCGCAGGTCCTCGTCGCGGAAGCACTTGGTGATCTGGAAGTAGCGGTCGTAGCCGGCGACCATGAGTAATTGCTTGAAGAGCTGCGGCGACTGCGGCAGCGCGTAGAACATGCCGTCGTGCACGCGCGAGGGCACCAGGTAGTCGCGCGCGCCCTCTGGGGTCGAGCGCGTCAGCATCGGCGTCTCGACCTCGATGAAACCGTTGCCGTCGAGGTAGTCGCGCATCAGCTTGGAAACGCGATAACGCAGGCGCAGGTTCTTCTGCATCGGCTCGCGGCGCAGGTCGAGATAACGGTACTGCAGGCGGATGTTCTCGTTGATGGTATCGTCGTCGAGCTGGAAGGGAGGCGTCAGCGAGGGATTGAGGATTTCGATCGCCTGTGCCAGCACCTCGACCATGCCGGTCGTCTGGTTGGGGTTCTCGGTGCCGGCGGGGCGCGGACGCACCTTGCCGGCGATCTTCAGCACGAACTCGGAACGTACTTCCTCGGCCAGTTCGAACGCCTCGGGCGTGTCGGGGTCGACGACCACCTGTACCAGACCCTCGCGGTCGCGCAGGTCGATGAAGATGACGCCGCCGTGGTCGCGGCGGCGGTGCGCCCAGCCGCACAGGGTGACGCTGTTGCCGATGTCGGCGGCCGTGACGGCGCCGCAGTAATGTGTACGCATAGTGGTTTCCTAGTGGCTGCCCCGTCCCGATTCGCCGGAGGCGACACCCATCGAGACGATGTATTTCAACGCGCGGTCGACCGGCACATCCAGCTCGATGACCTCGCTCTTTTTCACATAAAAATAGAATCCGTTGACCGGGCTCGGCGTGGTGGGGATGAACACCGCCACGTGCTCGTCCGGCAACTCGCGCGCCACCTCGTCCGGCAGATTTATCGGTAATGCCAGC
>JAJZRT010000130.1 GCA_021802595.1 Pseudomonadota bacterium | reverse complement strand
CACGACCCGGAATTTTTCGCCAGCCTGTGGACAACCATCACCAGCGGCCGGACCTGGCGTGGCGAAATCTGCAACCGGGCCAAGGACGGGCGGCTATTCTGGACCGCCTCGACCATCATCCCGATCAAGGGCGACGACGGCCTGCCGCTCAAATACCTGTCGATCCGCTTCGACATCACGCAACGCAAGCTGGATGAAGCAGCGCTCAGCACCGAAAAGGAACGCTGGCAGGTCACGCTGCAGTCGATCAACGACGCGGTCGTCGTCACCAATGCGCACAATCAGGTGACCTATCTCAATCCCGCTGCCGAGCGCCTGCTTGGCGTTGCGCTCGATGATGCGTACCTGGATTCGCTGAGCGACATGATGCGGCTGGAGCCGACGGCCGGCGACGACGAGACGCCGGCCCGTTTCCCGGCTTCGACCGCGGCACTGCACGGCCAGACCGGATCGGCCCAGTTGCGCACCCGTGTCGGCCAGAAGCTGGCCATCAGCTACAGCTGCGCCCCGCTGAACGAACATGGCGGCCTCGGTGCCGTCTATGTGCTGCGCGATGAAACCGAGAAGAAGGCGCTGCTAGACAACCTGCGCGAGATGGCCTTCCACGACACCCTGACCACCCTGCCGAATCGCCGTGCGGTGGAAGGCCGCCTGGCCCGTGCGCTGCATACCGCGCGCGACTTGGGGCAGCAGCATGCGTTCTGCTACATCGATCTCGACCAGTTCAAGCTGGTGAACGACACCTGCGGCCATTCGGTGGGCGATGCCCTGCTGGCGGACATTGCGCAAACCATGAAGGCCGCCTTGCCCGAGCAGGCCTATCTCGGACGCCTGGGCGGCGACGAGTTCGGCCTCATCCTGTTTGACACCCGCCCCGACGAAGCCAACCGGATCTGCCGCCAGCTGGTACAGCGCATCCGCGACTTCCGCTTCGAGCACAAGGGCCGGCGCTTCACGCTCGGCGCCTGCGCCGGCATCGCCCCCATCACGCAGGCCGCGACCACCGCCGGCGACCTCATGATCCAGGCCGACATGGCGTGTTACCGCGCCAAATCGGAGGGCAGCGGGCGGGTCATGCTGTACGAGGCGGACGAGGTCGGATTCCGCCGTCTGGAAGCGGAAATGGGCTGGGCGGCCGATTTCGCGCAGGCGCTGGAGGCCAACCAGTTCCTGCCCTACCGCCAGCTGATCCGGCCGACTTCACACAGCGGCCAGCCGCATTACGAGGTGCTGATCCGCTGGCAGCGCAACGGCGTGGTCGAGGGGCCGGCCAAGCTGCTGCCGGCGCTCGAACGCTACGGGCAGGCCCCCATCCTCGACCGCTGGATGCTGGAGGCCGTGGTGTCGTATCTGGCCGCTCAGCCCGACGACAACGCGGTGTATTTCATCAACCTGTCGGGCAAGACCGTCGCCGACGAATCCTTCCTCGGGGTCGTCTGTCATCTGCTCGATCACTATGGCGTGGCAGGCTCGCGTCTGGGCTTCGAAGTCACGGAAACCGCCGCGGTGGTCAATCTGGGCGATGCGCAGCGCCTGATCCACGGCCTGCGCGAACGCGGATGCCAGTTCGCGCTGGACGACTTCGGCCGCGATGCGTCTTCGTTCTTCTATCTCAAGCACCTGCCCGCCGACTTCCTCAAGATCGACGGCGCCTTCGTGCGCGGCATGCTGGACGACCGCCGCGACCAGGCCATCGTCCGCTCGATCACCCAGCTGGCACGCGACTTCGGCATGCATTCGGTGGCCGAGCAGGTGGAAGACGCCGAGATGGCCGCGCTGCTCGAGGACATGGGGGTGGATTATCTGCAGGGTTACCACATCCACCATCCTGAAGCCTTACCTGCCTGGCAGCCGGTCGCCGCAGGACAGGCCCACGCGCGCCCCAGCCTGACGCTGGTCAAATAGGCCCTCTTCAAACGATCACCGTGTCGGCCGCCCCTTCGGCCGGCTGCGGATAATGCATGCCGAGACTTTCCAGCGTTTCGACCAGCAGGCTGGATACCATCAGGTTGCGCGCCAGCTTGCTGTTGGCAGGGATCACATGCCACGGCGCATGCGCCGTGCTGGTGGCCGACAGCGCCGCCTCGTAGGCCTCCATGTAGTCGTCCCACTTCGCCCGCACGGCGAGGTCGCCCGGCTGGAATTTCCACTGTTTCTCGGGCGTATCGCGGCGTTCTTCCAGGCGTTTCTTCTGTTCGTCCCTGGAAATGTGCAGATAGAACTTCAGGATCGTCGTGCCGGTTTCCGCCAGCATTCTTTCGAAGTCGTTGATCTGCCTGTAGCGGCGCTTGCACTCGGCTGCATCGATCCAGCCGTTCACCCGCGTGATCAGCACGTCCTCGTAATGCGAGCGGTTGAAAATGGCGATCTCCCCGGCGCCCGGCACATGCGGATGCACCCGCCACAGGTAGTCGTGCGCCAGTTCCGCTGCGGTCGGCGCCTTGAAGCATGCCACGTTCACACCCAGCGGGTCGACCCCCTGGAACACGTGGCGAATGGTGGAATCCTTGCCCGCGGTGTCCATCGCCTGCAGCACGACCAGCAGCTTGTGCCGGCCCTCGGCGAACAGCAGCTCCTGCAACGTGTCCAGTCTCTCGCGATATTCATCCAGGCGTTGATGCGCGGTGGACTTGTCCTTGCCGACGATAGCGTCGTCGTCGGCATCCCATTTGGTCAGCCTGACCTTGCTGTCGGGCGCAATGCGGGTATCGGCAGGTTTCACAGCGTCTCCTTCGGCGGGATCAGGCGTATCCAGTCGCCCAGCGCGCCGCGGATCTCATCCAGGGTGAGATGCCGCATCAGCGGCCGGTTGCCCGGCGCCATCTGGTTCCATGCGCAGGTCAGGCCGCGCAGGTTCGGTTGCACAGGATCGCGCAGGCGGAAGGCGGTGATGTAATACAGAAACGACGGTTCGCCGTCGTCGTCATTCGCGAATTGCACCTTCATGAGGGACATGGATGCCGCGCGGGCGAAGAGTGTACTGACGCTGCGCGTGACCCGGAGCACCTCGAAGCGCCCCGGCTGCAGCGTCTGGGGGGCGTCGCTGACCGTGTCCAGTTCGACCACGCAGAACGGATCCTGCTCCTGCACGCCATTGCGCGGCACAACCTGGCCATGCTGCAGGCGCACGGTCGCGGACCCGGCCGGAATGACCAGAGGACGCTCGAGCTGCGCCACCCAGCCGGTCGAATAGGCGTAGTACGGCGAGGCCGGGTTCGTCGATTCGAGCGAGGCGCACCCGCCCAGCAGCAGCAACAGTCCGATTCCAAGCGTCTTCATCGCGCCTCCTTGCAGGGTATGACTTGCGGAACGCTAATCGGTTCTTACCCGGAACCAGGCCGCATAGAGTGCCGGCAGGAAGAACAGCGTGAGGAAGGTCGCCGCGATCAGCCCGCCCATCACCGCCACTGCCATCGGCCCCCAGAAGATCGAGCGCGACAGCGGAATCATCGCCAGCACCGCCGCTGCGGCGGTCAGGCTGATCGGCCGCATCCGCCGCACTGTGGACTCGATGATCGCGTCCCACTGCGACAGGCCGCGCGCAACGTCCTGCTGGATCTGGTCGACCAGGATCACCGAGTTGCGCATGATCATGCCGGACAGCGAAATGATGCCCAGCAGTGCCACGAAGCCCATCGGCTGGCCCGTCACCAGTAGCGCGATCGCCACGCCGATGATGCCGAGCGGTGCCGTCAGCACCACCAGCATGGCACGCGAGAAATTGCCGAGCTGCAGCATCAGCAGGGTCAGCGTGGTGATGACGATCAACGGCCAGGAAGCGCCGATGGCGGCGTTGGCCTTGGCGCTGCTTTCCACCGGTCCGCCGATTTCCAGCCGGAAACCGGGCGGCAGCTGGGCCTTGAATCGCGCCACCTGCGGCGCGATCGAATCGATGATGGTCGCCGGCTGCGTCTTGCCCACCGGATCGCCGCGCACGGATATCGTCGGCAGGCGGTCGCGGCGCCAGATCACGCCGTCCTCGAACACCGGCTTCAACGTGGCGATCTGCCCCAGGGTCACGCTCTGGCCGTCGAAGCTTCCGATCGGCAGCGATTTCAACGCATCGACATCACGGTGTTCCCGGCGCGGGATACGCAAGACCACGTCGATCAGCCGGTCGTCTTCACGGAACTGGGTGATGGTCGCGCCCGACAGTTCCAGCGCCAGCAGGCGGCCGACCGCATCCGAACTGAGGCCGAGCGCCTTGATCTTGTCCTGGTCGAGCTGCACCCGGATCGCCAGCGACTGCTCGTTCCAGTCCAGATTCACGGCCGTCACCTGCGGTTGGGCCGCGACGATCCTGCGCAGTTTTTCGGCCTCGAACTTGAGCCGCGGAATATCGGTGCCCGACAGCCGGTATTGCACCGGATAGCCCGCTGGCGGTCCGTATTCGAAACGCACCGCGCGTCCGCGCACGTTGGGAAAATCGGTGTCGAACAGTTTGCGGATGCGGGCGATTTCGCGTTCGCGCGCCGGCACGTCCTTCGCGATTACCACCAGTTGCGCAAAGTTTCGGTTGTTCAGCCGCTGGTCCAGCCCCAGCACGAAACGCGGCGCCCCCTGGCCAATGTAGTTGAGCACGTGTGCCACGTCCCTGTCCTGCCGCAACAGGGTTTCAAGCCGGATCGCTTCGGCACGCGTGGCCTCGATGGAGGCGCCTTCCGGCAGCCACATTTCGACCAGGATTTCCAGCCGGTCGGATTGGGGAAAGAACTGTTTCTCGACCCGCTGCATCGCCGCCAGCCCAACGATCAGCGCAAGCACCGTCAGCGCGATCACGCTGCGGCGGTGCGCCACGCACCAGGCCACCATGGCGCGAAAACGCCGGTAGAACGGCGTGAGGTAGGTCGCGTTCTCATCGGTCACGTGATGGTTCGGCTTCAACAGAACGTGGCCGAGATACGGCGTGACCACCACCGCCACCAGCCAGGACGACAGCAGCGCAATCGTCGTCACGGCAAAAATGGCGAAGGTATATTCGCCGACCATCGACTTGGCCAGCGCAATCGGCAGAAACGCGGTGGCGGTGAGCAGCGTCCCGGTGAGCATGGGAAACGCGGTCGAATGGAAGGCATAGGTGGCGGCCTCGAAGCGCCCCCAGCCAGACTCCAGCTTGTGCGCCATCATTTCCACCGCGATGATGGCGTCGTCCACCAGCAGGCCGAGCGCGATGATGAGCGCGCCGGTGGAGATGCGGTGCAGGTCGATGTCGAACAGCCACATGGCGGTGAAGGTGATCGCCAGCACCACCGGGATGGACAGCGTCACCACCAGGCCCGCGCGCCACTTGAGCGCCAGGAAGGTCACGGCCAGAACGATGGCGACGGCTTCGAAGAAGCTCTGCATGAACAGCCTGACCGCACGGCTGACGATGCTCGGCTGATCGTGGATCTGCTGGATTTCCATGCCCACGGGCAAGGTTTTCTGCAATGCTGCCATGGCGGCGGCCACGGCACGCCCCATGGCCACCACATCGCCACCCTCTGCCAGCGACACCCCGAGCAGGATCGCCGGCTCGCCCTGCGAACGGATTTCGCTGGCGGGCGGATCCTCGTAGCGCCGCGTGACGTCGGCAATATCGCCCAGCCGCAACGTGTGCGACCCGACCCGGATGAGGGTTGCGCGCAAGCGCTCCACGTCGGAATAGGCCCCGGTCACCCGCAGCGGGATCGACAGGATCTGGTTTTCCACCCGGCCGTTGGCCACCACGCCGTTCTGCTCCTGCACCGCCTGCATGATCTGCTGCGGCGTGAGGCCGAGCGTGGCGAGCTTCTGCGCCGGGATCTCGATATAGATCTTTTCCGGCACGATGCCGAACAGTTCGAGCTTGCCCACGTTGGGCAGACGGCGCACCTCGCGCTGCGCATCCTCGGCGGCGCGGCGCAATTCCTCGCGGCTGAAGCCGTCGCCGGTGAAGGCATAGATCGAGCCGAAGGTGTCGCCGAATTCGTCGTTGAAGAACGGCCCCTGTACGCCGGCCGGCAGATCCGGCTTGAGGTCGCCTATCTTCTTGCGGATCTGGTACCACGCTTCCGCCACATCGTGTCCGCGCACGGTTTCCTTGAGGTTGACGAACAGCGCGGTCTCGCCGGCCTTGGCGTAGCTCTGCACGTAATCGATCTGGGGCAGTTCCTGTAGTTTTTTCTCGATCCGCTCGGTCAGCTGCTCCGACACCTCCTGTGCGGTCGCCCCCGGCCACTGCGCCTGGACCAGCATGGTCTTGAATGTGAACGGCGGATCCTCGGCCTGGCCCAGGTGGAAATAGGAGCGCACCCCGACCAGCAGGATCAGCACGATGAAGAAGCGCACCAGCGCCGGGTGTTCGATAGCCCAGCGCGACAGGTTGCCGCGGCCGGGGGCGAAACGCGGGGTTTCGCTCATGGCCGGGCGGAGCCGACCAGACTGACCTGCTGGCCGGGGGCAAGCTTGTGCACCCCCGCCGTCACCACCCACTCGCCCGCAGCCAGGCCCGACACAATGGCCGCGCGCTCACCGCTCAGCTCGCCGAGCTGGACGCTGCGCGCCGCCACCTTGCGGGTTTGCGGGTTCACCACCCATACCTGCGGCGTGCCGTCGATCCTGAACAGCGCCATTTGCGCCACCGACAGGCTGGGGGCCGACTCGCCGCCGACCTCGACCGTGGCCGTCATGCCCAGCTTCACCGCCGCATCGGGATGCAGCAGGCTGATGCGGGCACTGTAGGTACGGCTGGCCGCATCGGCCACCGGCGACAGTTCGCGCAGCCGCCCGGCATAGGTCCGGTCAGGCGCCGACCACAGGCGGATAGGCAGCATGCGCGCAGCGCGCAGTGTGTCGAGCGCATTTTCCGGCACGTCGATGCGCACCTCGAGCTCGCCGGTGCGTGCCAGCTTCGCCACCGGCTGCCCGGCCGCCACCACCTGCCCCGCCTCGAACGAAATGGCCGTTACCACCCCGGCGTGCGGCGCCGTCAGCCGGGTATAGGCCTGCTGGTTGCCCTGGCGGGCGGCGTCGGCGCGCAATTGGCGCGCCTGCGCCTCGGCGGCTTCGGCCGTGGTCCGGCGGCGGTCGAGTTCCGCCTGCGAAATGAAGTTCTGCGCGCGCAGTTCGGCAAAGCGCTGCATGTCCTGCCATGCCAGCCTGGCCTCGGCCTCGGCGGCGGTGAGCCGCGCCCGCGCCGCACTCGCCGCCAGCGCGTAATCCTGCGGATCCAGCGTGGCGAGGACCTGGCCCGCCCGGACCTGGCTGCCAACCTCCACCTTGCGGGCGTTGACCCGCCCCGCCACGCGGAACGCAAGATCGGTCTCGTAGCGTGCGCGCACCTCCCCGGCGTAACGCGTCCCGTTTTGAGCGGTGCCCACCCCCACCTGCTCGGCACGTACCGGACGGATATCCCCGGGCGCCGACTGCGGCGCATCGCGTCCACACGCGGCCAGCAGGAGCAGAAGGGCGGTCAGCGGGAGAAAAGTTTTCATTTTTCGGATTATCGCCCATCCCCCCGGATTCGGGCTGTCCCGGTCAAGCGGCTGCGCCTTCAACCTCCCCTGATGGCACCCGCCACCGTGACGGGGTTATGATGCGGGGCGCAATTGCCGCCACCGGATCCATTCCGGTTGCCCCGGGCCCATGCCCGGCTGCACTCATCAACCCGCCCAAGACGCCTGGAGTTCCCATGTCTGCCACGTCCAAACCGCTCACCGAAGCCGCGCTGCTGAAAATGCCGGCCTCAGCCTACATGAACGCCGCCCAGCTCGCATTTTTCCGCGACCGTCTCGAGGCACTGCGTGACGAGATGCTCAGCAACGCCGCCGACACCGGCGAGCACCTCAAGGAAAACGAGAACTTTGCCGACCCCAACGACCGCGCGACCGTGGAAGAGGAGCACATGCTGGAACAACGCGTGCGCGACCGCGAACGCAAGCTGCTGAAAAAGATCCATTCCGCCCTGGCGCGCATCGACAGCGGCGAGTATGGCTGGTGTCTGGAAACCGGCGACCCCATCGGGCTGCCCCGCCTGCTCGCGCGCCCCACCGCCGAATATTCGATCGAGGCGCAGGAGCGCCACGAGAAGAAGGAAAGGCTGCACGCCTGAAACGGCGACCATTGCCCGCCATGGGAACCTTGCCCGCCTTCGCCCGGTCACTTGCAGCGGGCGAAAGTCGCCCGGCCACGACAGTACGCCGGCCGGGCGGCCTTCTGCTGGCGTCATAACCCGTTTTCCACCCCAACACGCAGGTCAATACCGTCGTGATGCACGACACCCCCATTCCCATCACGCTGCTTACGGGGTTTCTGGGCAGCGGCAAGACCACGGTGCTGAACCATCTGGTGCGCACGCTGCCGCGCACGGCCATCCTGATGAACGAGTTCGGCGAGGTCGCGCTCGATCATCAGCTGCTGCAGAAGATGGAAGGCCCGATGGCGCTGCTGTCGGGCGGCTGCGTCTGCTGCACGATTTCCGGCAGCCTGTCGCCGACACTGAAGAACCTGTGGATGGCGCGGCAGAAGGGCGATATTCCGCCGTTCGAACGCGTCATCATCGAGACCACCGGGAT
>JAJZRT010000129.1 GCA_021802595.1 Pseudomonadota bacterium | reverse complement strand
CGCCTCACGCAGCTGCTGGTCACCGCCCTGCGCGAAAAGAGCCGGCCCGCCACCCCCGCCGAAGCCGGTCTGACCGAGCAGGAAAACCGCATCCTCGAACACCTGATCGACGGCAAGAGCAACAAGCTGATCGCCCGCGACATGGGCATTGCCGAAGGCACGGTGAAAGTCCACGTCAAGCACCTCCTGAAGAAACTCAATCTGCGCTCGCGCGTGGAAGCGGCGGTGTGGGCGGATCGCAGCCGTCGCCAGGCCAAGGGCTGACGTCCTTGCTTTTTCGGAGTCCGCACCCTTCAATGAAAGCGGAATCCGAAGAAAGGGAGGACATCATGTCAGTCGGCGAACTCTGCAACCGCGAAGTGGTGATCGCGGAAAGAACGCTGCCCGTGAGCGAAGCCGCGCGCCTGATGCGCAGCCACCACGTCGGCGACCTGGTGGTGGTCGAGGACAAGGGCAGCCGCAGACACCCGGTCGGCATCGTCACCGACCGCGACATCGTGGTCGAGGTGGTGGCGGCCGGCGTGAATCCCGAGGCGCTCAAGGTGGGCGACATCATGGGGCCGGAGGTGGCGACGGTGCGCGAAGGCGAAGGCCTGTTCGAAGCGCTGCGCTACATGCGCGACAAGGGCGTGCGGCGCCTGCCGGTGGTCGATGGATCGGGCGCACTGGTCGGCATCCTCACGCTGGACGACCTGCTGGGCCTGCTGGCGGAGGAAATGACCGAACTGGCCAAGCTGGTGTCGCACGAACGGCAGCGCGAGGCGAGTCGGCGAACATAAGACAGGCATTGCAGAAACGCAGCCCGGGACAGCTGGGCTGCGTATTTCAACGCATGCCTGGCAGTGAAGACAGTCTCTCAGTGCAGCCGGAAACGGCTGGTCAGCGCAGGCGCCGCCACCGTCCGCTTCTCAATTCAACGAGGTCGCTCGGTTTGCACGATAGCGGCGAGCCATTGGAACACATTCCGGTCACAGGTCGGTCACGAGGCGGTAGCCCACCCCGGATTCGGTTCGAATGTGGCGAGGCAGGGTCGGGTTCTCCTCCAGTTTGCCGAGACGGCCCGTCATGTAGACACGCAGGTAGTGGGTGTCCTCGGCGTGGCTGGGGCCCCAGACCTCGCGCAGCAGCTGCCGATGGGTCAGTACCCGGCCGGCGTTGGCAATGAGCAGGGCGAGCAACCGGTATTCGATGGGTGTGAGGTGAACCTCCGAGCCGCCACGGTGGACCTGGCGGCGGGCCAGGTCCACCGTGACCTCGCCGAATGTGATCACGGGTTCGCTGCCGCCCGGGCGCGTACGACGCAACAGCGCGCGTACCCGCGCCAGCAGTTCCGCCACGCCAAAGGGCTTGGTCAGGTAGTCGTCCGCCCCGGCGTCCAGGGCGGCCACCTTGTCGCTCTCGTCGACCCGAGCGGACAGGATGAGGATGGGGACGGCGGACCAGTTGCGCAGGTCCCGCACCACGTCGACGCCGTCCCGGTCCGGCAGCCCCAAGTCCAGAATAATCAAGTCAGGTTTGCGCGTACCAGCCTCGATCAGTCCCCGTTCCCCGTTGGCGGCCTCCGCCACATGGCAGCCCTCAGCCTCCAGTGCGGTGCGCACGAAGCGGCGGATCTGGGGCTCGTCCTCGATGACGACCACGGTGGGCGAAGCAGCGCGCAGCTCTTGCATCAGGGTTCAGCTCTCCGGGGGAACGATGGGCGGCTGTCCTGCGGGCAGGGTGATGACGAAGCGGGCGCCGCCCTCCGGACGATTTTCCCCCTTGACCGTTCCCTTGTGCGCCTGGACGATGGCGCGCACGATGGCGAGGCCGAGGCCGACTCCCGCCACGGGGGATTCGTCCTGGCCTCGGGTGAATTTCTCGAACAGGCTTTCCTCGCGGCCGGGCGGCAGTCCCGGTCCGTTGTCGGCAATGGTGATGCTGACGTGGTCTCCCTCGTTGCGGGCGCCGATCTCGATGCGGCTGCCCGCCGGCGTGTATTTCGTGGCGTTCTCCAGCAGGTTGCAGAACACCCGTTCCATCAGCACGCTGTCGAACTCCAGCAGGGGCAGGTCCGCAGGCAGATCCACGACCACTTCATGCTGTGCCAGCGGAGCCGCCAAGGTCTGCAGTGACGCGCCCACCACCTCTTCCAGCGGCTGCCATTCACGCTTGAGTTGAACCTGGCCTTCCTGCAAACGCGCCATGTCCAGCAGATTGCTCACCAGGATACTGGTGCGCAGCGACTCGGCACGGATGGCCTGGGCGATCTCGGCCTGGGCGGGGGGCAACGGCGGCCCGGCCAGCGGAAGGGAGTCGGCCAGGCCCGCCAGTACGGTCAATGGCGTGCGCAGATCGTGGGACAGGGCGGACAACAGGCCGTTGCGCAGCCGTTCGGATTCCATGCGCACCAGGGCGTCCTGCGCCACTTCCACGAAATGCACCCGTTCCAGGGCGAGGGCGATCTGGGCGGCAAAGGTCTCCAGCAGACGGGCCTGTTCGGGCTGGAACAGGAGGCGTTTCTGGCTGGGCAGCAGGGCCAGCACCCCACGGGTGCGCATCGGGGCTTTCAATGGCAGGTAGTACATGGGCGCGCCAGGCAGGGTCTGGGTGCCCATCCCGGCGGGCTGCTGGTGGTCGTAGACCCACTGGGCAATCGCCGGATCGAGCGGCAATTCCTTGTGTCCGGGCACGGGCACGGGCGAATGCAGTTTTTCCTGGAGGTCAGGCAGCAGGATGCAGACCTGCGACTGGAACAAGCCTTCCAGGTGGTGGTGGGAAATGTCCACGATGTCTGCCGGAAGCAGCGCCCCCGCCAACTCCCGCCCCAGTTCATTGAGCGCACGGGTACGGCGCTCGCGGTACATCGCGACGCGGGTCTGATAGCGCAGGCCCGCGGCCACTCTGCTGATCGTCAGGCCCACCCCCAGCATGATGGTGAAGGTGAGCAGGTGACGGGTGTCGGCCACGCTGAAGGACAGCTTCGGCGGCACGAAGAAAAAGTCAAAAGCCAGCACGCAGAGGAAGGAGGCCAGGATGGCAGGCCCCTGCCCGTAGCGCACCGCCACCGCGACCACGCCCAGCAGGTACAGCATGATGATGTTGGCCAGATCGAGCCACGGACTGACCAACTGGGCCAGCGCGGTGGCGAGGGCGCAGGCGACCCCGGCCCAGACATAGCCCGGCCACCGGGCCATGGGAACGGACTCCGGGTCGAGAATGAAAGGGGTGGAGACCGCCTCCGCGGGAGACCGCGCCTCCGCCTCATGAGCGACCACGTAGACGTCGACATCCTCGGCCAGGGCGGAGAGGCGGTCCGACAGGGGCGCGCGCAGCATCCGCGACAAGCCGGTGCGCAAACTCTTGCCCACCACCAGTTTCGATACGTTGCGGCTGACGGCATAGGCCAGCAGGGTCTGGGTGTCCTCCTGGCCGGCGAGGGTGGCGGTCTCCGCACCCAGTTCGCGGGCCAGCGCCAGGGTCTTCAGAATTTTGTCGCGGTTGGCCTCGGACATGCGTTGCAGCGCCGGGGTCTCGACGTAGACGGCGATCCAGTCGGCATGCAGGTCCGCCGCCAGCCGGGCGGCGGCGCGCACCAGCCGGTCGCCGCCCGCGCCGGGGCCGACGCAGGCTAGCAGGCGTTCCTTGGCCTGCCACACCGCTTCGATGGACTGGTCGGTGCGATATTCACGCATCTGCGCATCCACCCGGTCGGCGGTGCGGCGCAAGGCCAGTTCGCGCAAGGCGATCAGATTGCCCTTGCGGAAGAAATTGCGGATGGCGCGCTCGGCCTGCTGCGGAAGGTAGACCTTGCCTTCCTTCATGCGCTGTATCAGTTCGTCCGGCGTCAGGTCCACCAGGGCGACTTCGGCTGCCTGCTCGAACACGCGATCCGGCAGGGTCTCGCGCACCTGGATGCCGGTGATGCCGCCGACGATGTCATTGAGGCTTTCCAGGTGCTGCACGTTCACTGTGGTCCAGACGTCGATGCCGGCCGCCAGCAGTTCCTCGACGTCCTGCCAGCGCTTCGGATGGCGCGAGCCGGGCACGTTGGAATGCGCCAGTTCGTCCACCAGAAGCAGGGCGGGTTTGCGCGCAAGCGCCGCGTCAAGGTCGAACTCGCGCAGTTCCCGTCCCTGGTGGGCCGTGATCTTGGGCGGCAACAGTTCCAGCCCTTCCAGCAGGCGGGCGGTCTCGGAACGACCATGCGTCTCTACCACCCCCACCACGACCTCGGCGCCCTGTTCATGCAACAAACGCGCGGCGCTCAGCATGGCGTAGGTCTTTCCCACGCCAGGGCAGGCGCCGAAGAAGACCTTCAGCCTGCCCTTCTTCGCGCGCTCGGCCTCGGCCTCGAAGCGGGCGAGCAGGGCGTCGGGGTCGGGGCGGTTGTCTTGATCGTTGGCAGGCATGCGCTCAGTGTACTTTCAGCGTCCGGCCTGCGCACGCAGTGGACAGAATTCAAGCGGTTGCCTGCGCATGCGACGACGACGCTCAGATTCGCACTCGCAGGAACAGGTGAACTGACGGCCCCACGCCACCGAGTGGCGGGCCGCGTTCACCGCATGCGATTTGCCGCAGACCGGGCAGACATGGGTGATCATTTTCTTCTCGCCATCAGATGGCACGTTCGGCATAGCGGGCGAGATCCGAGACCTCGTGGGTGGAATGCATGGCCTGGGCCGACACCAGGAAGACCTCCCGGTCCTGCTGGGCGCCGACGCTCAGCGCAAGGCCCAGCGCGGCCACGCCGGCGGTGGCCACGGCAAGCCGCAGCGGCGCCTGCCAGTCGGCGAGGTAGCTGAGCAGGGCGGCCGTGCCAAGCGGGCTAGCCGGAAACCTGCCGCGCTCAACCTCGCGGCCGCCGGTGCGCGCGGCAACCCGGATGTCTTCGCCGACCAGGGCGATGCCGATGCAAACCTTGTCCTGGCTAGAGGGGGGCTCTTCTTCACGTCGACTGATGTTCATCAAGTCTCCTGTCATTGCGATGAGGCGAAGCCTAACCGGCCGCACATCAAAAAGTAATAAAGATTGGGCGCGCGACTGTTAAGGAAGCGCTGAAAGTCAGCCGCGCTTCAGGCGGCCTTGGGCCAGCCCTCGAACAGCTGCCTGACCGCCCGCGGCTCGTCGTGCTGGCGCAACTGTTCGCAGAAGCGGGGCGAGGAGAACAGCCGTGTGGCATCCGCCAGCACGGCCAGATGTTCTTCGGCAGCCTGTTTCGGCACCAGCAGGACCAGGATGTCGGCCACCGGTTCGCCATCCGGGGCGTCGAAGGGAATGGGCGACTTCAGGCGCAGGTAGGCGGCCAGGATCCGGTCGAGTCCCTGGACGCGGCAGTGCGGGATGGCGAACCCCTGCCCCAGGCCTGTCGAGGCGAGCTGCTCGCGTCGGTTCAGGCCGAGGAAAATGCTGTCTCGCGGCAGCGAATGGACCTGTTCCATGTGCAATGCGACGGCGTCCATCAATGCGGGCTTGCTTGGCGCCTCCACGTCGAGGCGGATGTCTTCGGAACGCAGATAACGTGCGAGTACGTTCACGGATACCTCCTTGGATTGACGAATCTCCGATAACAGGAATGCTAGGCTTGTCGAACTCATGATTCCGCAAAGAGTGAGCGCGAATGCATCAAGATTCGATAAAGATCAGGCCATGGCGCGCCAAAAAAATCCCGCCTTGCGGCGGGCGGGTACAACAGAAATGAACCCGGAGGTCGGCGGTGTGGGCAGGTCCGCCCGTGAGGAAGCAGGCTGCTGCGGGTCGCCCCGCAGCGGGTTGTCAGACAATCAGAAGGTCTTGGTCACCCATACCAGGCCGCGGCTGTCGCCCAGGAACTCGCCATTGGCGTCGGTCCAGACGCGGTTGGCGACAGTGCCGGGGTCGGCATTCGTGTCGGAGTAGGCCACGCCCAGGGTCATGCCGGAGAGCTTGGCGCCCAGCTTGCCCATGTCATAGGTCAGGCTGATTTTCCAGTCTTCATAGTCGAAGGCGCTGTTGTTTTCAAAATTGAAGGTGCCCCAGTGCGCGCCGGCGGTCAGGCCGGTTTCGCCCAGCGGGACGCTGGCGGAAATATCCAGGTAATTCGAGCCGTCGGCGTTGGCAAAACCGAAGGAGCCGCTGCTGACCGTGTAGGAGTACTTGGCGGTGAACCACTTCCAGCCCAAGCCGGCATAGACTTCAGTGGTATTGGCGTTCGTGGTGCCGCTTGGCCTGTCGCCGGGATAATAGTATTCGATGGCACCCATGTCGTAGGAAATTCCGGTGTCGCCGATGCTGTCGCGGAAACCGCCGTACAGGTCGAGTTCCAGATTGCCCGAATTGTAGCCCTGGAAATCTTCAATCCAGCCCACGTTGGAGCCCCAGGTGCCGAGGTAGAAACCGCTCGCGTGCGCGTAGTCGAAGCCGCCCTGGATGGCGGGGTCGTGGCCGGTCTGGGAAATGCCGCGGAAGAGGTAGTCGGACGTCAGGCCGACGTTGGCCGTGAAGCTATGCGGACTGCCCTCGGCGAGCGCCGGCAGGGACCCCATGGCGGCCATGACGGCGAGAGGGTAGAAGGCGGGGTGCGACGGTTTCATTTACTTGGTTTCCTTTCTTGTTTCCGGGGTGGCTTGTTAGCCTGGTGGTTCACAACAACCCATGCAAAGAGCAAGGGGACTACGAGTGCAACGATGGCCATCATGAAGTTCAGGAACTCCATGGCGGCCTCATGGCCTGGCCAGCCGGTCCAGCGCCAGATTCAGCGCCAGCACGTTGACCCGCGGCTCGCCCAGCAGGCCGAACTGGCGCCCTTCGGTATGGGCGTCGATGAGCGTGTTCACCTCATCCACGTTCAGACCGCGGGTTCGGGCGACGCGCGGGGCCTGCCAGCGCGCGGCGGCAGGGCTGATCTGGGGATCGAGGCCGCTGCCCGAGGCGGTGACCAGGTCTTCCGGAATCGGCGCCGTCTGGGTCGGATCGGACGCCTTGAGCGCATCGATCCGGGCCTTGACCGCGTCTTTCAGGGCCGGGTTGAGCGGGCCCTGGTTGGAGCCGCTTGAAGCGCTGGCGTTGTAGGGCATCGGACCGGTGGCCGAGGGGCGGCCCCAGAAGTATTTCGGGTCGGTAAAGTTCTGCCCGATCAGCCGCGAGCCGACCGGCTTGCCGTTCTCGACGATCAGACTGCCCTCTGCCTCTGCGGGAAACAGTCCTTTCGCGATTCCGGTCACTGCCAGGGGATAGACGACGCCAGTAATGGCAGACAGCAGGATGAACAGGGTGAGGGCGGGACGAAACAGGGTTCTCATGATCTTTTCCTTTCTCAGGCGAGGCCGGCAGCGGCGATCAGCATGTCGATCAGCTTGATGCCGATGAAGGGTGCGATGAGGCCGCCCAGACCGTAGACCGCCAGGTTGCGGCGCAGCAGCACGGCGGCGCCCAGGGGCTGGTATTTCACGCCCTTCAGCGCCAGCGGGATCAGGAACATGATGATCAGCGCATTGAAGACGACCGCCGACAGGATGGCGGAAGCCGGGCTGGCCAGGCCCATGACGTTGAGCGCCGCGAGCTGCGGGTAGGTGGTGACGAAGGCTGCCGGGATGATGGCGAAGTACTTGGCGACGTCGTTGGCGATGGAGAAGGTGGTGAGCGAGCCGCGTGTCATCAGCATTTGTTTCCCGGTCTCCACCACCTCGATCAGCTTGGTCGGGTTGGAGTCGAGGTCGACCATGTTGCCGGCTTCCTTGGCGGCCTGGGTGCCGGTATTCATCGCCACGGCGACGTCGGCCTGCGCCAGCGCCGGGGCGTCGTTGGTGCCGTCGCCGGTCATCGCCACCAGCCGGCCTTCGGCCTGGTATTCGCGGATCAGCTTCAGCTTGGCCTCCGGCGTGGCCTCGGCGAGGAAGTCGTCGACCCCCGCCTCGGCGGCGATGGAGGCGGCAGTGAGTCGGTTGTCGCCGGTGATCATCACCGTCTTGATGCCCATGCGGCGCAGTTCGGCGAAACGCTCCTTGATGCCGCCCTTGACGACGTCCTTGAGTTCGACCACGCCCAGCACGCGGGCACGGCCGTCAGCGGACTCGGCCACCACCAGCGGGGTGGAGCCGCGTTTGGCGACCTGCTCGACGATCATTTCCACCTCGGGCGGAAAGTGGCCGCCGCGTTCTGCGACATAGGCACGCACCGCCTCGGCCGCGCCCTTGCGGATCTCGCGGCCGTCGAGATCGACGCCGCTCATGCGGGTCTGGGCAGTGAAATGCACGAAGCGGGCGCCCAGTTCATGCACGTCACGGCCGCGCAGCTTGAATTTGTCCTTGGCCAGAATCACGATGCTGCGGCCTTCCGGCGTCTCGTCGGCGAGCGAGGAGAGTTGGGCTGCGTCGGCCAGTTCCGCTTCCTTCACGCCGGCGGCGTGCAGGAAGTTGGTCGCCTGGCGGTTGCCCAGCGTGATCGTGCCGGTCTTGTCCAGCAGCAGCACGTCGACATCGCCCGCCGCTTCGACCGCACGGCCGGAGGTGGCGATGACGTTGGCCTGCATCATGCGGCTCATGCCGGCGACGCCGATGGCCGACAGCAGGCCGGCGATCGTGGTCG
>JAJZRT010000128.1 GCA_021802595.1 Pseudomonadota bacterium | reverse complement strand
GACTAAATGAGGAAACTGAACAAATGAAACAAAACAAAATATTGGGGATGGCCCTCGCCGGGGCGACGGCACTGTCCATGCTGACCTTTCAGGCCGAGGCGAAGACTGTCAAGGTCACGCTGCATGCGGAGGAAGTGGATCAACCGATCGACAACAAGGGAACGATGTACCGCACCTGGACGTTCGACGGCAAGGTTCCGGGCCCTGTGGTGCGCGTCACCGAGGGAGATACGGTCGAGTTCACGCTGGTCAATGACAAGGGCAACAAGAACTCGCACTCCATGGACTTTCATGCGGCGCGGCTGGATGTCGTGAAGGACTTCGCTTCCGTCAAGCCAGGTGAGGAGAAGCACTACACTTTCACTGCTACCTACCCCGGCGTATTCTTCTACCACTGCGGCGCCGACCCGATGATCCAGCACATCGCGCGTGGCATGTTCGGCACGATCATCGTCGATCCCAAGGATGCGAATGCCATGCCCAAGGCGGATCGCGAATACGTGCTGATCCAGTCCGAGCTCTATCCGAACCCGGACGCCAAGGAAGACATGATGCAGAACAAGTGGAGCAACGTCATGTTCAACGGCGGCATCTTCAAGTACGACCCGGTGCATGATCCGGCGGCGACACGCTGGCTGCAGGCCAAGCCGGGCGAGCGCGTGCGGATCTACTTCGTGAACGCGGGACCTAACGAGTTCTCGTCCTTCCATCCGATCGCCGGTATTTGGGACCGCGTCTATTCGAGTGGCAACCCGAAGAACGCCCAGACCGGCCTGCAGAGCTTCGTGGTCGGGCCCGGCGACGCCGCCACCTTCGACCTGATCTCTCCGGTCGAGGGCGCCAACGCAATCGTTACACATTCGCTGAAGGGTGCGCTGAGCGGCGCGATCGCGGTGCTGATGTTCAGCAACGACGCCGATCCCAAGATGGGCCACGGGGAGCAGATCCTCGTACGGTGAGCACGTCCTGCCGGGAGCGGCAGGACTGGCCGCATTCCTGGCGCCATGATTCTGGCCGGCCGCGTCCCTCACGATGCCGCCGGCGTTTCGGAGAATATTCTATGAGTTTCGAACGGTTGACCCGTTTTGTCGCGCGGCTGGCCGCGTCCGTTTTCCTTGTCGTTGCGACCGCCGCTCTAGCGCTGGCACACGCCACGGAGTCATATCCCGCGCCTGCGACATCGCATCCCGCCGGCGTCGATCGTCCGCAGTCCCTCGGCCCGAGCGCGACCGAGGGCGTGTGGACCTGTCCGATGCACGCCGGGATTCACGAGCATGGCCCCGGCAAGTGCCCTATCTGCAAGATGAAGCTGGTCAAGGCCAAACCGAGCAGGACCTGACATGCCAACGAAGACGTTCGTCGCCCGGCCGGACCTGCTGGCCAGATCGGCGCCCGCACGCATATGAAGCCGCAGCCATGAAGTTGTCATTCGTGCGGGCCTTGTACTACGCAGTGCTGCTGCTCGTTCCGCTCTGCGCCGTCGGCGTGGCCTTCTTTTCGGGCGTACCCCGGGTAGCGAGCGGGGACGCAGTCATGCATGCTGCCCATGCGGCCGAACCGCCCGCACAACTGGGAAACGGTACGGCCGGACAGAAGCGCTGGATCTGCCCCATGCACCCGCACATCGCCCAGGACCATCCGGGGACCTGTCCGATCTGCGGCATGGATCTCGTGGGGGCCGATGGCGCCCACGAGGGGGGCGGCGTCCAGGTCGATTCCGCCATGCAGCAGCGCATGGGAGTGCGACTCGCGCGCGCCGAGTCGCGCCACCTCGCGCGGGAGGTGTACACCTACGGCACCGTCACGGTCGATGAAGCCTCGGTCCGTGCGGTCAGCCCCAAGATCGAGGGCTGGCTCAGCCGGCTGTACGTCAAGGTTGTCGGGCAGCACGTTGCCGCCGGCCAGCTGCTGTACGAGATCTACTCGCCCGAGCTGGTGCAGCGCCAGCGCGAATACATCGAACTGCTGCAGCGCCGCGATCAGTTGCTCGAGAGCCTGTCCGACCGCTCCGGACAGAATGCCCAGGTGGCTGCCAGCCTGGCGCGCGAGCGCCTCCGCATGCGCGACAAATTCGCCTACGCCGACGTCGGCGCGGGGACGCTGGCGGAAATCGAGCGCACCCATCGCACGGTCGACCGCGTCCCGGTGTTCGCCGCGCGATCCGGCTATGTCACGCAGATCGGCGCGCGCGAGGGTGCGTTCGTCACGCCGATGACGCCGCTGCTGACGCTGGCGAACAACGCCACCATCTGGATCGACATCGCGCTGTACCCCGACCAGCTCGAATGGGTGAGGGAGAGCGACGTCGTCACGGTGCGCTTCCCCCGCAGCGGGCATCCGCCGCTGACCGGGCGTCTCCGCTTCGCGTCGCCGGCACTGGACCCGCTGAGCCGGACGGCGCACGCTCGCATCGAGGTGCACAACCCGGACGGGCTGCTGCGCCCCGGCGAATTCGCAGACGTCATCATCGCGGCGGAGCCGCGTACGGCACTCGCCGTGCCGCGGTCGGCGGTGATCCGCACCGGCACCGGGGAGCGCGTCATGCTCGCGCGGGACGGCGGCCATTTCATGCCGGTCCCGGTCGAGACCGGCATCGAGAGCGGCGGCTACGTCGAGATTGTCGACGGCCTGCAGGAGGGCGCTGAGGTCGCCGCAAGCGGGCAGTTCCTGCTGGATGCGGCCGCCTCGCTGGACGACGCCGCGCACCGCATGCAATCCGCCCGCTGAGCATGATCGGGCGCATCATCGAGTGGTCCCTGGCCCACCGCCTGCTGGTGCTGCTGGGCACGCTCCTGCTTGCGGGATGGGGAGCGTATTCCGCGGGGACCGTCCCGCTCGACGCGATTCCCGACCTGTCGGACACGCAGGTCATCGTCAAGACGGCGTATCCCGGCCAGTCGCCGCAGGCCGTGGAAGACCAGGTGACCTATCCGCTGACCTCGAGCCTGCTGTCGGTGCCGGGGGCCACCGCGGTGCGCGGGTTTTCGATGTTCGGCGAATCGTATGTCTATGTCATTTTCAAGGATGGCGTCGATCCCTACTGGGCGCGCTCGCGCGTGCTCGAGTACCTTGCCCAGGCAAGCGGCCGCCTTCCCGCCGGCGTATCTCCCGCACTCGGCCCAGACGCGTCAGGCGTCGGCTGGGTGTTCGAATATGCGCTGGTGGACCGGCATCATCGCTATGACCCCGACCAGCTGCGCGCGGTCCAGGATTTCTACCTGAAATACGAGCTGCAGAGCCTGCCCGGCGTGGCGGAAGTCGCCGCCGTCGGCGGCATGGCGCGGCAGTTCCAGATCGAGGTGGATCCCGATCGTCTCGCGGTCTATGGGCTGACCTGGGACAAACTCGCCCAGGCGGTGCGCGACAGCAACCTCGCGGGCGGGGGTTCGGTGATGGAGATGGCGCGCGCGGAGTACATGGTTCGCGCCAACGGCTACCTCCGGACGCTGGACGATTTCCGTACCATTCCTCTGGGCGTCGATGCGCAGGGCGCACCGGTCCGCCTGCAGGACGTGGCACACATCCAGACTGGCCCCGAGGCGCGCCGCGGCGTGGCCGACCTGGACGGCGAAGGCGACGTGGCCGGCGGCATCGTGGTCATGCGCTACGGCGCCAACGCGCTCGACACGGTGGCGCGCGTCCGGGCACGGCTGCAGGAACTGCAGGCGGGGCTGCCGCCCGGGGTCGAGCTGGTGGTGACCTACGACCGCTCGGGCCTGATCAAGCGGGCGATCGGCAACCTGCAGGAGAAGCTGGTCGAGGAGAGCGTCGTCGTCGCACTCGTGTGCCTCGTGTTCCTGTTCCACGTGCGCTCGTCGCTGGTGGCCGTGGTCACCCTCCCGGTGGGCATCCTCGCTGCGTTCATCGTCATGAAGGGACAGGGCGTCAGCGCCAACATCATGTCGCTCGGCGGCATCGCGATCGCCATCGGCGCGATGGTCGATGCGGCGATCGTGATGATCGAGAACATGCACAAGCACCTCGAGCGCGCGGGTTCCGAGCGCGACTACTGGGCGGTGGTGCGCGAGAGCGCTACCGAAGTCGGGCCGGCGCTGTTCTTCTCGCTGCTCATCATCACGGTGTCATTTCTCCCGGTGTTCGCGCTGTCCGGGCAGGAGGGCAAGCTGTTCGCGCCGCTGGCCTACACCAAGACCTATGCGATGGCGGCAAGCGCCGCGCTGGCCATCACCGTGACGCCGGTCCTGATGGGCTACTTCATTCGGGGGCGCATCGCGGCCGAGCGCGGCAACCCCCTCAACCGCGCCATGCAGGCACTCTACCGGCCGCTCCTGCTGGCCGCGCTGAGGCATCCGGGCGCGGTGCTGCTCCTCGCCGCGCTCGCGCTCGCCAGCGCGGCATGGCCGTTTTCCCGGCTCGGTAGCGAGTTCATGCCGCCGCTCTACGAGGGCGATCTCCTGTACATGCCCACCACTCTGCCCGGCGTGTCCATCGACGAGGCTGCCAATATCCTGCAAATCACCGATCGCCTGATCCGCCAGATGCCCGAAGTCGAGCGTGTCTTCGGCAAGGCCGGGCGTGCCGACAGCGCGACCGATCCGGCACCGCTTTCGATGCTCGAGACGACGATTCTGCTCAAGCCGCGAAGCGAGTGGCCGGCCGGCGAGACAGTCGAGCAGCTGATCCGCAAGCTCGACCGTACGGTGCACCTGCCGGGGCTCACAAACTCCTGGGGCTACCCGATCCGCACCCGCATCGACATGCTCTCCACCGGCATCCGCACGGCGGTCGGCATCAAGATCACCGGCCCCGATCTGGACGGCATCGCGCATCTCGCCGGCCGCCTCGAGGCAGCGCTGAAACGGGTTCCGGGCACGCGTGCCGTGTTCGGCGAGCGCGTCACCGGCGGCCGCTACGTCGATATCGACATCGACCGTGCGCAGGCCGCGCGCTACGGCGTCACTGTCGCCGACATCCAGCGGCTGGTGCAGGGCGCCATCGGCGGCGAAACCATCGGCACCGTGGTGGACGGCCGCGAACGCTATTCGATCAACCTGCGCTACCCACGCGGCCTGCGCGATTCGATGGCGGCGCTGGCGGTCAGCCGGGTGACCACGCCGTCGGGCGGGCAGGTCCCGCTCGGCGCGGTTGCGCGCATTGCCATCACGGACGGTCCGGCCGAGATCAAGAGCGAGAACGGGCGCCTGGCCGGATACGTCTACATCGACATCGACGGCCGCGATCTGGGCAGCTATGTCGCCGCGGCCAGGCAGGCGGTCACGACAGACGTACCGCTGCCGCCCGGCTATGCGATCACCTGGTCCGGGCAGTACGAGAACCTCCAGCATGCCAAGCGGCGCCTGCAATGGCTGATTCCGCTGACACTGCTGCTGGTGCTCGGGCTGCTGCATCTGCATTTTCGCCACGCCGGCAAGGTCGCGCTGGTCGCGGCATGCCTGCCGTTTTCGCTGGTGGGAGGGGTGTGGCTCGTGGCATGGCTGGGCTACAACCTGTCCGTTGCGGTCGCGGTCGGATTCATCGCGCTTGCTGGCGTGGCGGCCGAGTTCGGCGTCGTGATGCTGCTCTACCTCGACCAGGCCATCGAGGCGGCGCGGCGCGGCGGCCGGCTGGGCGATTCCGCCGACCTGCGGCAGGCGATCGTCGAAGGCGCATTGATGCGCGTGCGCCCGAAGATGATGACCGTGGCGGTTGTCGTGGCAGGCCTGCTGCCGGTGATGTTCAGTGACGGCACCGGCTCGGAGACGATGAAGCGCATCGCGGCACCGCTCGTCGGCGGCATGCTCACCGCGCCGCTGCTGTCGCTCTTTGTCGTGCCGGCGCTGTATTGGGTGTGGCAGCGGCGCCAGTTCCGCTAGCTATCTGCCAGCTTGAGGCGCTTCCATAGCGTGGTGCGTGACATGCCGAGGCGGCGTGCCGCCTCGGCCTTGTTTCCGCCTGCTTCGGCCAGGGTGCGGGAAATGATCTCCGCTTCGCTCTCGAACGGGGTAACGGGACGGTAGTAGGAGCGAACCAGCGGCGCAGCACCTGAGGGTACGGAGGGCATGGTGCGCTCGGCACCCTCGATTTCGGGTGGCAGGTCCGTCGGCCGGATGACCGCGTCGTCGGCGTGAACGAGCGCATATTCCAGTGCGTTGAAGAGCTGGCGGATATTGCCTGGCCAGCTGTAGGCTTCGAGCGCCAGCAAGGCTTCATGGGAGAGCCGCTGGTTTTCCCGCTTGTAGCGCGTCGACAGGTCGCCGAGCAATTTGTTGGCAAGCATCGAGATGTCCTCCTTGCGGTCGCGCAGCGGAGGCACATGGAGGGGCAGGACGCGCAGGCGGTAATAGAGGTCTTCGCGGAACTGCCCGCGCTCGACCATCGCCGTCAGGTCGCGGTGCGTGGCCGCGATTACGCGGACGTTGACCGGACGGGCGTGGTTTTCACCGAGCCGCACCACTTCCCTTTCCTGCAGCACGCGTAATAATTTCACCTGGATGCCGAGGGGAATTTCTCCAATCTCGTCTAGCAGCAGGGTTCCGCCATCGGCAGCCTCGAAACGACCAATTTTTGTCATGGTCGCTCCGGTAAAGGCGCCTTTCGCATAGCCGAACAATTCCGACTCCAGAAGATGTTCGGGTAGCGATGCACAGTGCACAGGGATGTAAGGGCCCTTGGAACGCTCTGAATTGTCATGCAACGCCTTGGCGACCAGTTCTTTTCCGGTTCCACTCTCACCAGTTAACAGCACGCTGGCGTGGCTTTGGGCAGCTCGGAGGATCTGTGAATACAGTTTCTGCATCGCAGGACTGTGTCCGACCATGCTGCCTAGTTGCAGACGTTCGGCTACTTTTTGTTCTAGTTCTGCCTCGCGTGAGCGGTCGCGCAAAATAATGGCACAGGATACCGGCAAGTCTTCGGAGTCTGGCAATAGCTTGGCCCACATCCGAAGAGTCACGGAGGTCTTGTCTGGGTGTTGCAGCACAATATCTTGAATGACGTCTCTTGCCTTGCCGTCGTGGGTCAGGGCGCATTTCCCCCGTTGCTCACAGGATTGGGCGCATGGTGTGCCTTTGAAGATGCTAGGACAGAGCAGGTTGACTAGGCCCTCACCTTCTCGACCGGTCATCTGGGCCGCAGCCCGATTCGCGGCCAGCACTTTTCGATTCTTGTCCAGGAACAGGACGCCTTCTTCCAGGCTGTCTAAAAATTGATTGAGCATCGAAACTGTCAACATTCGCTGATCCTGCGTCCGTAATTCAAGGTTGCGTTAGCTGTGGCTATCCGCAAATTGGCCTAAATAATCTGCGAGTCAATTTCGTCTCCTCCCCACCTTCATACCCGCTGGACTCCTTTTCTGGCACCTCATTTATCGATTATTTCGATAGTTAGGTCGAGAAAATTTCGTTTGTTAGATGGTATGCGAAAACATACTATTCGAATATATCTTTATGGTGAAGGCCAGGTAATGCAAAGAGACGAAATTCTGGATTTTGATTCGGAGAAGAAAGCCTCAGAGCTACAGGATCCACCCGCTGTATTCCGTGCTCTCACGGCAGAGGCTGGCATTTCAATCAACGGCAATGCCCCATGGGATATCCAGGTATTCGATGAACGCGTCTACCAACTCGTTCTGACAAAAGGTTCGCTCGGGTTCGGCGAAGCCTATATGGATGGGATGTGGGAGTGCGAGCATTTGGACCAGCTGTTCCATCGCCTGCTGAGTGCCAATGTCGAAGAAAAAATCGATAACTGGTCCCGATTCCGTTTGCTTGGCGAGATCTTGCGCCACAGCCTATTCAATCTTCAGTCCAGCAAGCGGGCCTTCCAAGTGGGAGAGAAACACTACGACATTGGCAACGACGTGTTTGAAGCCATGCTCGATCCCACCATGAGCTACTCCTGCGCCTATTGGCACAATGCCGCCGGCCTACGGGATGCACAACTGAAGAAACTTGACCTGATCTGCCGCAAACTGGCCTTACAGCCAGGCGAACGTCTGCTCGAAATCGGCTGCGGATGGGGTGGACTGGCACATTTCGCTGCTGAGCGCTATGGGGTGGAAGTGGTCGGAATCACCATCTCCAAAGAACAGCAGAAACTGGCTCAGGAACGGTGTGAGGGCCTTCCGGTATCCATCGAGTTGATGGACTATCGGGATATCAGGGACACATTCGACAAGGTCGTCTCGGTCGGCATGTTTGAACACGTCGGCCCGAAGAATTACGGCGTCTATTTCGATACAGTGCATCGCGCGCTTAAGGACGATGGGCTGTTTCTTCTGCACACGATAGGCAATGCCGTCACATCGCCCAAGACCGACCCTTGGATCGACAAGTACATCTTCCCGAACGGCAAGCTGCCATCTTCCAAGGAAATCGCAAGCGTGCTGGAGGGGCGATTCCTGCTGGAAGATTGGCACAATTTCGGCCCGGATTACGACAAAACACTCATGGCGTGGTGGAAGAACTTCGAGATCGCATGGCCGTTCCTGCAGGACAGATACGGCAAGCGCTTCTACCGCATGTGGAAATATTATTTGCTGAGTTGCGCAGGCTTCTTCCGATCCCGCCAAGGACAACTCTGGCAA